>NZ_JBJXRK010000003.1:0-183774 GCF_046224405.1 Gudongella ferriphila
TTTAAATTCACAAGGGTTATGTGAGAGCAGACATTTGTGAATTTAAATTTTTCAAAATATATGCTGGTGTAGCTCAATTGGTAGAGCAACTGACTTGTAATCAGTAGGTTGGGGGTTCAAGTCCTCTCACCAGCTCCAAAAATCCCTTTAGGGGAATAAATATGGAGGAGTTCCCGAGTTGGCCAAAGGGGACGGACTGTAAATCCGTTAGCTACGCTTTCACTGGTTCAAATCCAGTCTCCTCCACCATTTTGATTATTCAATAAGTATGCGGGAGTGGCTCAGTGGTAGAGCATCGCCTTGCCAAGGCGAGGGTCGCGAGTTCGAATCTCGTCTTCCGCTCCATTTTTATTAGGAGTATGAAATTTATATATTTTTGAATATGCTAGCATTGTTAAATTTCCATGCATGAATATCATTAATGCATCCTTAATACATCAACAGATGCTTTTTTTTATGAAGAAAGAAATTTCTTCGTTTTTTAAATATAGAATATATATGCGGGTGTAGCTCAGTGGTAGAGCCCCAGCCTTCCAAGCTGGTTGCGAGGGTTCGATTCCCTTCACCCGCTCCATAAAAGAAACCTGGAAAATATTTTTCCAGGTTTTTTCTAGGTGCGCCCGGCATGGGTGCAATCTAATGGGTGAAAGTCCCAAGTGCGGGTTGATAGTGCCAAGCACATAGCCAAGAGCAAGGGTGTCCTCGGCGACGAGGAATCTGAAGGAAGCTGGAGGCAAAATTCCGGTCTTACGAACAGAAATCACATTAGGCAGATATAGATTGGGTAAGGTTGCTTAACAAACCAAAGCCCTAAACTATCCGGAAATCTACAATGTAAATGTGGCAGATATATGGAAGGAAAGATTGCATTCTTACCCGGGGAGGTCTCATGGACATGATCAGTGCGATAAAACATTCGCGGTTATGGTTGAAATAAGATTTGTCATGAGAAGTCAGCCGAGGTCATAGTACCAATGCGGTTGCAAACGTGTTGGGAAGGACTGAACTTTAGGAGATGTGAGTAAATGAATGTGACCAAGAATGAAATTAAGGACAGACAACTTCATAAAGAAGGCTATCTGCAAAGGGGATCTGCGGAACAGAAAGAGTATGCAGAAGTGTCCGCTCATTTGAGGATTACTGAAAACAACCGCATCATCACAGATTTTCAGACGGACAAACTGTTGGATGAGATTTTACACAGAGATAATCTGAACAAGGCATACAAGAAAGTAAAATCCAACAAAGGAGCAGGCGGTGTCGATGGGATGAGCGTAGATGAACTTCTAAGCTTTCTCAAAGACAACCAAAAGCAACTTGTCCAGAAGTTAAGGGATGGGAAGTACAAACCCAACCCAGTCCGAAGGGTGTAAATACCCAAAGAGACAAAAGGCGAAATGCGGAAGCTGGGAGTTCCAACAGTGGTTGACCGAGTATTTCAACAGGCAATCACGCAAATACTCTCCCCAATATATGAGGAGCAGTTTTCGGAGAACAGTTATGGTTTTCGACCAAAAAGAAGTGCACATCTAGCACTAAAACTATGCCAACAGAACGTAGATGATGGTTATGTATACGTGGCAGATATTGATTTAGATAAATTCTTTGACACAGTATGTCAAAGCAAACTCACAGAAGTACTGTCACGAACCATCAAGGACGGTAGAGTAATATCTCTAATCCACAAATATCTTAATGCGGGAGTAGTAAGCAATGGGATGTTTGAAAAGACTGAAGTTGGAATGCCCCAAGGCGGACCATTAAGTCCACTGCTTAGCAATATCATGCTGAATGAGCTAGATAAGGAACTAGAGCGTAGAGGGCACAGATTTGTGCGTTATGCGGATGATAGTATGATTTTCTGCAAAAGCAAAAAGAGTGCAGAAAGAACCCTTAATAGTATCACGAAGTATATTGAAAGAAAGCTTTTTCTTAAAGTGAACCGAGAGAAGACAAAAGTTGCTTATGTAAGCAAAGTAAAATACCTTGGCTACAGCTTCTACAGATATAAAGGAAAATGTAGACTAAGGGTTCATCCAAAATCAGTTGCCAAAATGAAAGCTAAGTTGAAAGAACTCACATCAAGAAGTAATGGATGGGGAAATGGATACAGAGCATTGAAATTGAAGCAATTCATAAAAGGGTGGATAAACTATTTTTCTCTTGCAGATATGAAAGAACTACTAAGGAAATCGGATGAATGGTTACGTCGTAGAATAAGGGCAATATATTGGAAACAATGGAAGAAAATTAAGACTAGATACCAGATGATTCGGAAATTTGATTTGCCAATTTGGAAGGTGCATGAATTAGCAAACTGCCGTAAAGGAATATGGCGGTCTACAATAATGCTTAACAGTGTACTAACAAACAAAGAAATAGCCAGCCGTGGGTATTTGTCCATGACTGACTACTATCTGAAAACATGTGAAAACTAGAGAAGCGCCGTATACCGAACGGTACGTACGGTGCTGTGAGAGGTCGGTAGATGAAATAATCATCTACCTCCTACTCGATTTCAAACTAGCTTTAATCATTCAATTTTTTCGATACCATGAGAAACAATTCCAACTTTAAACGATTGACCGGATCCTCAAGGTCGATACCCAGGAGTTCTCGAACCTTTTCAATTCTCTTACGTACAGTGTTGATATGAACATACATATGCTTAGAAGTGAGGCTATAATTCATTCTGTAGTCCAGGTAATACTTGAGAGTGTCAAGCAGTTCTTCGCTCTCGGAGTCATCAAGAACATCTTTAATACTATTCATCATTGCTTGAAGCTCTACATCATCAATATTTATCCAGGCTAACGGTCCAAGCTCAGAGTAGGTGACTATAGACTGGTTATAATATACTAGGCGCCCCATATTTATAGCCTGTATGCATCTTTTATAATTTCTTCGTAAATTATATATAAGATCCTGTGTATCGTAAATTCCAAATCTTAGATTAGGATTTTGCAACTTATCTTCCAGTTTAATTTTTAAGTCCATAACGTAATTTTTTAACACGGAGACATTGTTTGGATTATTTGAAGAGTCATTAACCTGATAAACAATCATTACTGAGTTTTCAGTTACAAATGCAATTCTGATATTTTCATATTGGAATGCTGTTTTTATGGTTCTGTTTATGATATCCTTGTGGTCTGAAAGGGATATGTCTGCATTGGATTGATCCATAACGATTGTGTAGTATTTTTTTGTGACGTCAATGTTAATATCCACTGCTCTTATGCTTATTTTTTCATGGTCGTAAAGCTTGTTGAATAAGATATCGTTAACGAATTTCTCAAACCCAAAATCTCCAACGCTGTCAAAGAAAAGAAACTGCTCGTAAATTGATTGGAGCAATAGAAAACTAATCCTCATTGCAAACTCATCAAAATAATCTATTAACGAGGTTGCCTCAACAACCACGAAATAAGCCTTGACCTTACCCATAACTGTGATAGGTATTGAAAGCCAGCTGTAAGGTACATCACTTGCGTTTTCCGTCGTATATCTATACCTGATGAACTGAAGATTTTCACATATAATCTCTTCAGTAACAGGGAAATTGTGTTCAAAAAAATCCTTTGGAGTGAATTTATCAGCAATTTTGGGGAAATTTTCAGAGCTGAAATAGGCTGTATCATCTGAAAGATCATAAAGCATAGCTGGGAAGCCCATTCTTTCTTCAATCTGTGAAAGGATGCGTTCAATTTTTCTGACATGATATGACAAATCTGAAAAATTAGTGCTGATGCTACCTATTCTAAACTGTTGTATATCCTTGTTCATAACAATTACATTCAAGCTGTTCATAATATCCATCCAACCAATATGAGGAGGTATAAGTAATAAAGGTATTCCGCTTTCATTAAACTTTGAAAGTATGTTTTCAGGGATTTCCTTTATGAACCGATCTTTAATTCCCATACATGAAACAAACTTGAACTTTTCTGAATTTACAAATTCTTCCCAAAGACCGGGATTCTCTTTAAAAATATATCCTGATGAGACCACAAGCTCCTTGCCCTTAGTCCATTTATAACCATCAGGAGCATCAAGAACTGCAATTCCTTGAATCTGCTTATCCAGTCCGGAACCTCCCGCAAGTAGTCTATAGCCTTCAAATAAGTTTGATTTCAACATTTCCTTAACAGTAAGACCCATATTATCACCACCTAAGATGATAATATATTAATAAAAATAAAAAGGCAAGGATTGATATCCTTACCTTTAATTTAAACCGTCAGATTTATATAATTGTTTTTTAGTATTTTCAAGTTAGCTCTAGGGTAATTCGTTATCAATGAGCTATGACGTCGAAATACCTTAGGAATGAACTGAATTTATAAAATGTGATGTGAAATTAGTCGTTCTTATTGAGATAATCCCATGCGAATTGAGCGTGATAGGCAGCACCCAATTTTAGATAATCTTCATCAATGTTGAATTTTTCATGATGTGGAAAGTATATGGTATTTTTTTCTTTGTTGAGATAACCTACCATCGCGTAGGCTCCAGGAGCTTCTTGGAAATAGTAGGGCATGTCTTCTGAGCCCATGAGAATTGGACCATTAACGTTTTTATCAGATCCAAAAACTTTTATCGCTGCTTTATCTGCTATAGCGGCTATCTCTTCATCATTATTTAGACTAATGGTGCTTTCCTCAATATCAACATCCACCTCAATATCATATATTTTTGCAAGTCCCTCTGCCAAATCCTTAAGTTTCTGATGGATTGTCATACGGGTCTCTTCTTCTAAATACCGCATTGAGATGTCTAACTTGGAATATTTGGATACAATATTAGCTTTGGTTCCTCCGACAAATTTTCCAACAGTTAGAACAACAGGAGATTGAGAATTGACGAACTTAGTTATCATGGAGTTAAGCTGGGTTACAAACTCTGCTGCAGGTAGGACAGTATCCTTTGCTAGATGAGGACTGGATCCGTGGCCAGATACCCCTGCAAACTTAACATAGATAGTATCGCACCCTGCCATACGATAACCAGGAGTCATGTCATAATATCCTGTTTCAATTGGCATGCCATGCATCCCGAATACAGCATCAACCCCATCCATGCCTCCATCTGCTACAATTTTCTTAGCTCCTGAAAATGTTTCCTCAGCCTCCTGGAAGAGAAGCCTGACTTCTCCTGGCATCTCATCCTTTACATCTGTAAGCATTCTAGCAGCTCCCAATAGCATGGCTGTATGGCCATCGTGACCGCAGGCATGCATAACACCTTCTTTCTTTGATGAATATGAAGCTCCTGACTGCTCAATAATCGGTAGGGCATCGATATCAGCGCGTAGGGCAACTGTCTTGCCTGGCTTAGCTCCTTTTATATGTCCAACAAGAGAGGTGGTGCCAACTTTCTCATATGGAATTCCAAGTTCATCTAACTTCTTCATAATATATTTCTGAGTTTCAAATTCTTGACTGCTTAGCTCTGGATTTTCATGAAGATGTCTTCGCATCTCAATTATCTTTTCTTCAACATCCTTAACCTTGTCGATAAAAATCATAAACGTCTCCTCCTATTAAATAAGTTTCTTCTTGTACAATGCTATACCAATAAACATGGTTCCGAATACTGCCACAAGTGTTGTGGTATAGAATGGTACCACCCCTCTTGCTACCAGTAAGCTAAATACCAGACCAAGAGTCAATGCTATAGGTGCTAGCTTTGGTTTGGATAGTGCAAATTGAACAAACAGTGCGCCAAACAATGATGGTAGCAGGTAATTCAAGGATTGTACAACATTCTCAGGTAAATTGGCAAGAATGGTTGTCCCTGCAAAAACTCCCAAGGCAAGGATTACTATATTTACCAGTACAGAGACTGACATTCCTATTGTCGCAATGATACTTCCCTCCTCGGATCCAGGCTGTACTCCAGCGACATTCTGTGCTGCTGCCGCACTTGGTATTCTAAGATTGGAAATATTTCCAGAGAGAAAAGCCATATATGTTCCCGCAACTCCAACGATTGGGAAGTATGACATTGGTTCAACAAACCAAAGAACTCCAACTGCACTTGCTATTGAAATAAATCCTGTAAGTATTGCGCTAGCCGGTGGTACCAGCTTAAAAATTACCGCAAGAACGATTGCCGGTCCGAATGCAAACACAAGACCCAAAATATTTGTTATCCTACCCCACTTAATGATGTCCGGAAGAAATACTCCTTCATAAATCTGTTTTTTATCCATTTTCAATCCTCCTTAATATCTAAACCACTGCAGCTATTATCATTCCACCGAAAAGTGCAATTGCCAATCCCCATTCCTTAAGCCATTTAATATCCTTCTTTTTAGCCAATGGGGCTATGATTGCCATTATTACCCCTCCTGAGACAGCAGCTATTGCATTATTGCTCATTCCCAGAAGGTGCGGTGACACTAAAGCACCAAATGCACCAAGCATTGCTGCTGTTGAAATGATTGTCAGTGTGCCCTTGTCTCCCTTGGATACCTTTTCTTGAACCTTACCCATCTTATCAGCAGTAAGTGTTGCGAATATTATCCATCCCAAGGAGCCCAGTATCATTGTCCAGACAGCGTTGGCAAAAGCTAGATTTGTTACTGGGTCTATACCCATTGAAACTCCCATTGCACTTGTTCCAAAACCTGCAGCCATTAGTTCAAACATTATTGATCCGATAAAGGAAAGTCTCATCCATGCCATGGGACCCCCTACAGTTACCAGCAAAGACAGTAGGCCTGACAATATAACGATTGAAGGCCCGATTGATGTGATAAAGCTTGTTTTCATTGCATCCTTCATTTGAATTTCTGTTATTCCCATTTGTTTCCCTGTGTTGAAAGACTTTACAAGAAATAATGTAGCCTGTGCTGCTACAAGAAGCACTGCAAGAGCAGCTGCTATCCACATGGGTGTACTGTTGGCTATCTCCAAGTAATTCATAAGTAATTTCCTCCTCCGTTTTATTAATTAAATCTTATCATTTTGAAGTGATTATACAATGAATATAAATTCATTATTCTGACAAATTATTGCAAACCTTTTCACAGAATCTCTTATTGGAACCATTTGTTCATTAATAAAATGTTCAATTGACAATGAATGATGGAATATAATATAATGTTAAAGTATCTTGTGAAAGACAAAGATATGTACCCATAGCTCAGTTGGATAGAGTGACTGGCTACGAACCAGTAGGTCGGGGGTTCGAATCCCTCTGGGTACACCAAACACAATGAATACAAGGGTCTTGTACCCTTGTATTTTTTTGTGTTTGAGATTATATTTGTTAGCTAGATTCTTCAAAGGGTATATACCAGCAAAACAGCTAAGGAGTGATATTTTGAAAAAGATTAAAGTGTTTTCGGACTTTGCTTGTCCATTTTGTTATATTGGTTTTTCCATAGCCGACAGAATGGTTAAAGAAAATTTAGATATTGAATTTTATTGGTATCCCTACGAACTGGATAGAGATGCATCCTATGAAGGGTCATCGATTTTGGGTTCAATCCCAATGGATCAGATTGATATGGCCTATAAGAGAATTGAAAGATTGGGGTCAGAATATGGACTCGTATACTCAAACAAGACAATTAAATTCAATACAGGGCTATTACACAGAGCAGCCCTCTATGCTCAAGAGGTAGGGAGCTTCTATCCATTTGCCAGTGAGGCCTTTAAGGCAATTTTTACAGAAGGAAAGAATGTGGCATCCAAGGAAGTTATAAATCAGATTGGAATTGAAGTGGGATTAAACATACATGAAATGATTGAGACAATTGAAGCAGGGGATTTTGAAGATATGATGGTTCAAGCAAGGGAAATGGCTGTAGCCTATGAAATCGAAAGTGTTCCCACCTTTATTAGGGAGGATGGAAAGAAAGTTACATTATTGAACGGTTACAATAAGTTCAAGAAGGATCTTATAGACTAGTTAGTTATGTGATGCCCATTTAGCCTATGTATGGATTTAAATGGGCATCAAAGATGTTTTGAGGGACTATTTTTAAATTGGAGGCTAACCATCAAGCTTATCATGTTATAATAAAGTCAGGTGGTGTAAAAATGAGGAAAATTTTATCATTTGTAATAGGTCTTTGCATGGCTTTGTTTATTGGATATACGATTTATAATGATCTAACTGTAGTTAAGGTCAATAATGTTATTGAAAAGGAAGATTTTTTTGTTCTACTGGAAGACATGAAACTTAGGGAGATACAAGATTACATGTATATTGAGGATCAAATATATTTTTCAGCCTCCTTTATGCAGGAGTATGTAGATCGGGATATGTTTATTGACGAGGCAGAGTCTGTTGTAATTATAACTGATGGAAATAACGTTGGAAGATTTTATCCGGACAATATGAGTGGTACTATGAATGGCAAGGAAATATTATTGGTATCACCACTTAAGGCTGTGGAGAAAGTAATATACATACCCTACAATTTACTGAAGGAGATATATCGGGAAAATCTGGAATTTAATTGGAATACCAATTCACTTGTGATTGACTTCATGGGATATGATTATATCGAAGGTGAAATTATCGAAGAGACATCAATATATGCAAGTCCACATAATAGGTCAGCATCAATTGGGAAAAGTCTTCCAAAGGGTGAAAGGGTAGTTATTTTCTCAGAAGAAGGTTCATGGTTTAAAGTAAGAACAAATGAGGGGCTGGTTGGATATGCCAGTGGAGATTCAATTCTTATAGAATATGGTAAAAACAGATTCAAAAGAAGTATTGATGTTGAAGATGAATCCTCTTCAATGGAAAAAGAGATTATTAATCTAACATGGGATTATACCTATGGACCCATGAGGAATATAGAAACAGTACCGGATATGCAAGGGGTTAATGTTATTGCACCAACATGGTTTGACATTTCAGATGAAGAAGGAAACATATTCAATAAAGGTAACTTGGATAATTCGATTCTTTATAGAAACGCTGGATATGAAATTTGGCCTGCAGTAACTAACTCATTTGATCCAGAAATGACCAGTATATTTCTAAGATCCAGCAAGTCAAGAGAAAAGATAATCAATGATTTGTTGGAGCTTTACAAATATTATCAAGCCGATGGAATCAATATCGATTTCGAAAACATATACTATGAAGACAGGGACTACCTTACACAGTTTGTAAGGGAACTTTATCCGGTTTTTAAATATCATGGCATGACTGTGTCAATGGATGTAACGGCAATATCCACAAGCCCGAACTGGTCGATGGTTTATGACAGGGAAAGACTTCAACAATCTCTGGATTATGTTGTTTTAATGGCCTATGATCAACACTGGGCATCAAGTCCAGTGGCCGGATCCGTAGCAGAGTACTGGTGGGTGGAGGAATCTGTATCAAGGCTGTTGGAACAGGTGCCTCCTGGGAAGCTGGTCTTGGGCATGCCCTTTTACTCAAGGGTTTGGGATGTGAATAATGATGGCGTTTCCTCTCAAGCTGTAACAATGAAAACTGCTTTGGAATTTATTGATAAGAACGAAATTGAAACCGTCTGGGATGAAATTAGCCAACAATACTATGGAGAGATGGTTGTAGGGGAGACCACCAGGAAGATATGGCTTGAAGATAAAAATTCATTGTATTATAAGGTTTCTCTTGTCCACAAATATAATCTAGCTGGAATTGCTACTTGGAGAAAAGGATTTGAAATACCATCTATATGGGAATCACTAGATGGGTACTTGAATTAAAGGGGGATTTCATATGAAGTTTGGGGGAATTGATATCATCATCAAAAAAGGTGATATAACTGAGGAAAAAGTGGATGGAATTGTAAATGCAGCAAACAACACACTTCTTGGAGGAGGTGGAGTAGATGGTGCAATTCACAGGAAAGGTGGGCAATCGATACTAGAACAGTGCAAGAAACATTCTGGCTGCCCGACTGGAGAGGCCAGAATCACAACAGCAGGGAATCTACCTTGTAAATATGTGATTCATGCTGTTGGACCAATATACGGAAGAAAGGATGGAATGGAAGAGAAGCTTTTATATAATGCATATTATAACTCATTAAAACTAGCAGATGAGTATGGTCTGAAATCACTTTCTTTTCCGTCCATTTCAACAGGTGCTTACGGATACCCAATCAAGGAGGCAGTGAAGATTGTCAAAAAGGCATTGAAAGACTTTTCAAACCGAAATTCATCACTTGAGGAAGTCAGTTTGGTCTTGTTTAACGAAGACGATCTTAAGGTCTATGAAAATTATTTCAACTCGTCCTTATAATTTGGATATATAGTTCCAATCAATCAAATATTAAGATAATGCAACATTTGTTTGGTTGACATAAGTTTTTCTATGTTATATTATCAAAGAAGTTGGAAAAACTGGAGAAAAGGGAGTGTTTAAAATTTTCGCAGATACTCATAAGATAATTGCCTCCAAGGTATACGACAATGTTCTTGAACATTATGATATTGAGCTGGATAAGGACAAGCTGCTCTGGGGATCAATCGCACCAGACATTTTACCTAAATACAAGCTTATTAGACACTATAGAGATGAGAGCATCAACTATGTTGCATTGGAGATAATGAAAATAATTTTTGTAAGCAGATATATTGATTTCAATAAGATAACAGATCCAATAGCCATCAAGATTCTCAGCAGAAAAATTGGGGTGGTATCTCACTATCTTTCTGATTATGTGTGTTTACCGCATGCTAAAAGGTGGACATTCAACGGATCAATGGTTAAGCATATAAGATATGAATCAAAACTGAATGATTATGCACCCAATCATACGTTTAAGAAAAATGTCATAACTGTGAATGATCTTGATATATATAATGAGAATCCAATTAGCCTTCATTCCACAATTAAGAAATATATTGAGGACGTTGTTGAGGATTACTTCCAGAACAAGGGCTTTAAGAATGATCTTGATTTTGCATTATCATTAAATCTCAAGATAACCTATTTCATCCTTGATGTTATAAAAGATTACTCTGAAGAAATCCATGAAGTATTTGCAATGGAAATATAGAAATAATAAATAACTATTGACAAGCATAAGTTTAAATTATATACTAACAAATAAGTTAATACACTACAGTGAAGGGAAGAGTAGTGCAGGAAATAAGTTTTAGCGATTCAGGGACGGTGGGAGCCTGATACGAAAGCTTGCATGAAGAACAGCCCGGAGTATCTGATCGAAAGACATTGTCAAGTAGACTCAGACGGTATAGCCCGTTACAAGCTATGACGTATCGATTAATTTCTGTACGGAATGAGTGAGCATTATTGCTAATTTAGGTGGTACCGCGAAAGTAACCTTTCGTCCTTTATATGAGGACGGAAGGTTTTTTTAATACAAAAAATAATAAGGGAGTGATAAGAATGATGATGGTAAATGGTTTTACAGCTAGAGAAGCGCAAGTTGGAATCAAGCAGATCAAAGATTTTTTCGAGAGGAGACTGGCGGATAATCTTAATCTTACCAGAGTGTCTGCACCGTTGTTTGTAAAGCCAGAAACTGGTCTAAATGACAATCTCTCCGGAACAGAAAAGGCTGTTTCCTTCCAGATGAGAAAATACCAGCAAAATCTTGAAATAGTACAATCTCTTGCCAAATGGAAAAGAATGGCCCTTAAGTGGTATGGATTTGGAAATGGAGAAGGACTTTATACAGATATGAATGCCATTAGACCTGATGAATTTGTTGACAATATACACTCAATATATGTTGATCAATGGGATTGGGAAAAGGTAATTCGTGAAGAGGACAGAAACCTGGAGTATCTTAAGGAAGTTGTCATATCCATATATGAGGCTTTCAAGGAAACTGAAGATTTCATCAACGCTCAGTATCCTGTTAGATTGTATAAAAAATTGCCTGATGAAATTACCTTTGTAAGTACACAAGAGCTTGAGGACAAATGGCCTGATGTCACTCCTAAGGAAAGGGAGCATATGATAACGAAGGAGTTGGGAGCTGTTTTCCTTTACAAGATTGGAGCAGCACTCAAGTCAGGCAAACCTCATGACCTTAGAGCACCTGATTATGATGACTGGGAGCTGAATGGAGATATACTTTTCTGGAACCCTGCATTGGGTCAAGCTATTGAGCTTTCGAGCATGGGTATAAGAGTGGATGAAAAATCCCTGATTAAACAGCTTAAGCTGGCTGATGCAGAAAACAGAATGTCCATGGAATACCATCAAAAGCTATTGGGTGGAGAACTCCCTTATACAGTTGGTGGAGGTATCGGACAATCCAGAATTTGTATGTACTTTCTTCAGGCTAAGCATATAGGTCAAGTACAGGCATCCGTATGGACTGAAGATGAAATAATAAGATGTGAGGATGAAGGGATTTTCCTTCTTTAGAACTCCACAACTTAATGTTTAAATGGTTTGGATATGTGTTCTTAACAAAAGAGGCGTTTTTAACGCCTCTTTTGTTAAGATTTTGTAACAAATCAATCCAATTTTATTAAACAAATGTAGGCCTTTTTATAGTATAATAGAAAATACCGCCATCCATATTTCAAGGTGGAAAATTCTTAAGGAGGGATGCTATAGATGGCTTTATCTAATGACACATTTTATGATCTATACGAAGGATTAAAGCACAATTTTCTATTTAAGAATGACCTCAATAGCATACATATCCTTTTGAACTTGTACGATATTGAAGACAATATCAGAAATATTTTTCCGAAATACGTATCCATAAAATACCTAAGAAATCACATATCAAGAATTCTTAAAAACAGACGTGGAAACCAACTTATAGCAATGAACCTTGGGGAGCTGATTCATGAGGATATCAACAGACTTGAGCTACTCCTATATCTGGAAGGCTACAAGGGTGGGTTTGTTAATATAAAGGAAGCAAATAGACTTGAAGACCTAACTGTTAAAACCTATTCAATAAACGAGTTGTATTACCAGAAATATCTTTTTCATTTCGATACTTTCACTGAACCGATTCAGGAGCTTCGTGATGAGATATTTGCCAATCTTGAGAAGGATGAGGAATCCAGTAATCATCTTCACAATCTCATAGGCAGATACTGTGAGAAGGTGATTAGAAACAAGATATTCAGCCTAAATAGATATCTTGATAAACAGCTCACCATAGACTATGAATCATCCTCTGCAAATATAACTGAAGATGAGACTCTGCTGACTATGGATGACCTTACCAATGTCTACAATGAAGTCATTAAAATAATGTCTAGAAATGGAATGAGATTATACAAGGATGCCTACTGGAATGGTTTAAATGACAGGGTTCTAAAAAGATACCGCTAGAGCAATCATTAATAATAATAATATCACCCTCTGACTTTTTATTGTCAGAGGGTTTTAATTTCCAGTTTAGCTTTACATTGATTATATGGTACAATAGATGAAGGATTAATGTGGAAAGAGGTGACATATGATAATTTTAGGGGTAGACCCGGGGATAGCCACAGTTGGTTACGGTGTGGTGGAATTAGTTGGAAACAAATATAGGGTCATTGATTATGGAGCCATTCTTACTCCTTCTGATCAGCTATTTCCAGATAGATTGAAATCTGTATATAACCAGCTTAATGATATTATTATAAGATATAGACCAGATGAGCTGGCAATTGAGGAGCTATTTTTCAACAAGAATGTTAAAACAGCCATTAAGGTTGGTCATGCACGTGGCGTTGAGATCCTTGCAGCAGTTAATCACGATCTCGAGGTATATGAGTATACACCTCTTCAGGTAAAACAGGCCGTGGTTGGATATGGGAGAGCTGAGAAAAGGCAGGTTCAGGAAATGGTAAAGATTCTACTGAATCTGGATAAGATTCCAAAACCAGATGATGTTGCAGATGCTTTAGCAGTGGCAATATGTCATGGTAGCTCCTTGAAATTCAAGGAATCATTTAAAATGAGATAAGTAGGTGGATCTATGATTGATTACATAATTGGTAAGATAAGCTATATAGGTGAGGACTATTTTCTTCTGGAAAATCAGGGGATGGGATTTCGAATAAACACTTCCAGCAACACCCTCATGCAGCTAATAAAAGGTGAGGAAAAGCAGCATGTATTTACGGATCTTATCGTAAGGGAAGATTCCATGAGCCTTTATGGATTTGTTAGTGAAGATGAAATGAGGATGTTCAAACTTCTGCTGACAGTCTCTAAAATTGGTCCAAAGGTAGCGTGTGGAATACTATCAACACTTAGACCTGTTCAGATCCAAAAAGCCATAATGCTAAAGGATGTCACAACCCTGTGTAAAGGTCCTGGTGTAGGTAAAAAGACCGCTGAAAGGATAGTGCTTGAGTTGAAGGATAAAGTCAAGGGTGGATTCACAGAGGATGAATCCTTCAATGAACTGATTGAGCCAATGGACAATGAAGCAATCGAGGCTCTGGTTGCCCTGGGATATAGTAGATACGAGGCTCAGAAGGCATTCCAGGGTACTGACCTAACTGGGATGACTGTTGAGGATATTATAAAGCTGGGACTAAGGAAGTTATCACGATAAATATCAAGTGCTGTTAGCTATAACAAATCAAATATATAATGGGAGAAATATTTATGGATGAAGGAAGAGATAGAATAGTTGCCAGGAATATGAACATGGATGATACAGAGACTGAAGCGACACTTAGACCCAAGTGGCTTAGGGAATACATAGGACAGGACAAAGCCAAGGAAAAGCTGAAGATATTTATCCAAGCAGCTAGGGGTAGAAGTGAATCCCTGGATCATGTTCTACTTTATGGACCTCCAGGACTTGGAAAAACGACATTGGCAAATATTATTGCAAATGAGATGGGAGTGAATATCAGAGTGACATCCGGTCCAGCTATCGAGAGACCTGGAGATCTTGCGAGCATTCTGACCAACCTCTCTGATGATGATGTATTGTTTATAGATGAAATTCATCGGATAAACAGGACCGTTGAGGAGGTGCTTTATCCTGCCATGGAGGACTTTGCGCTGGACATTATAATAGGAAAAGGTCCATCAGCAAGATCAGTCAGGCTAGACCTATCCAAATTCACCTTGATTGGTGCAACAACTAGAGCTGGTCTGCTTACATCGCCATTAAGGGATAGGTTTGGTGTGATGCTTAATCTTGATTTATACAATCCTGATAACCTGACTGAAATTGTCACCAGATCTGCAAAGATACTTAATATTGACATTGAACCAATGGGTGCCTATGAAATAGCCAAAAGATCTAGAGGTACACCTAGAATCGCCAACAGGCTTCTTAAAAGAGTAAGGGACTATGCACAGGTGGTTGAAAACGGTGTAATAACGGAGGAAATAGCCAAAAAGGGTCTCATGGTTCTCGAAGTGGATAGGCTTGGACTTGATGCAGTTGACAGAAAGCTTATTTTAACATTAATTGAGAACTTTAAGGGAGGGCCGGTTGGAGTGGATACACTTGCAGCTGCCACCGGTGAAGAAAGAGGCACAATTGAGGATGTGTATGAGCCATATCTGCTACAAATGGGATTCCTGAGCAGGACACCAAGAGGGAGAATGGTTACTGAAAAGGCCTACAGGCATTTCAATATACCTCTTCCTGCAGAAAAATAATAACATAAGGCTGGTGTGTGATATGAAAAGAAGGTTAATTATTGTAATTGCTTTAATAATGATAATAATACCAACTATTTCCCTTGGAAGGGTTGAGGAGGATTTGAACTATTTTGATGTAAAGATTGGCAGAACCTATGCTGCTCTTGAAAGGGTGAGGGTTTCAACAGAAGGTGTGATGGCAATCTATCAGAAAAATGAAAAGGGTGATTCATTGATGGAGCTGCCTGGAAAGGCAATGTACATAAGCTTGAGCCTAGGCAGATATGACGAGATAGATGTATATGATGATTCGAACACCTATGTTGCAACATTGCCAGCCAATGGAACGGTTCTGTTTGGGACTGAGAGTGGGAGCGAAGGTATGATGAGCGTAGATGGTAAAAAATACAGGGGATACATCACGTTTATAGGTAACAGAAACGGCCTGTATGTTATAAACCATGTTGATATTGAGAGCTATCTCTATGGGGTTGTTCCCAAGGAAATACCTTCCTTAAGCAGTGAGGAGGCTCTCAAGGCTCAGGCTATAGCAGCCAGGAGCTATGCCTACTCGACCATGAACAAACACATTAACGAGGGCTACAATATCTGTGATACAACACATTGCCAGGTATATGGCGGATATGATGCCGAGCAACCAACTACCAACAGAGCAGTGGATAATACAATGGCCTTAGTGGCTCAATACAATGGTAGTGTTGCAAGTACGGTATTTCATTCTTCTTCTGGCGGACACACTGAAAGCAGTGAAAACGTTTGGGGAGGGAGGGTGCCCTATCTGGTAGCTGTGGAAGACCCATATTCCTTGAACACCATTAATAGCAACTGGGAAGTCACAATTGATTCTGACAGC
Source organism: Gudongella ferriphila (assembly GCF_046224405.1). Lineage (NCBI taxonomy): Bacteria > Bacillati > Bacillota > Tissierellia > Tissierellales > Tissierellaceae > Gudongella > Gudongella ferriphila. Next base: position 16,418 of record NZ_JBJXRK010000003.1, read on the forward strand.
TTAAGTAAGAAGCTTTTGGCTGGAGGCATTGATATAGGGGATATCAGAAGCATTGACATTGCAGAGAAAACTGAATCCGGGAGGGTCATGGAGCTGGTACTAAATGGTTCAAATGGAAATGCTGAGATATCCGGCGAGAGATTCAGAAGTTTGATAGGAACTACTACCATCAAGAGTACACTTTTTTCTGTGGAAGGCAATTCAGTTTCCGGAGGTAGTAATAGTTCAATAATCTATGCAGCCTCTGAAAGAAGAATTGGGATGCTTGAAGGTGATAGGGGTTCGTTAAGCATAATTTCTGATTATGGGAGGATAAGATCCTATAGTGATGAATCAATAACAGTAATTGGAGATAGTGGGGTATTTACCTATAAAACTCCGGATACTATTGACATATCAAGGGGAAGTGTTGTAATATCTGGAAGGGGTTTCGGACACGGAATTGGGATGAGTCAATATGGAGCCATTGAAATGGCAAAGCAGGGCTTTGATTTTGAAGAAATACTTGAGCATTATTATACAGGGATAGAAATAACCAAATATTAGATTAAGGAAGTTGAAAATGAAAACAAGTGAATTTTATTATGACCTTCCACAGGAGTTGATAGCTCAACATCCGTTGGAGGATAGAACCAGCTCAAGACTTCTGGTTTTGGACAAGGAAAAAGAGAGAATTGAACACAAAAAATTTGTAGATATAATTGATCAGCTTAATCCAGGTGATGGAATCGTATTAAACGATTCAAGAGTATTGCCCGCAAGATTGTTTGGCAATAGACCGGGAAAGGAAGAAAAGCTTGAAGTCCTACTTTTGAAGAGAACTGAAAAAAACATCTGGGAATGTCTTGTGAGACCAGGCAAAAAAATGAAGGCTGGAGGCAGGATTGAATTTGGTGGAGGGATTATCAAGGGTACTGTACTTCGGATTGGAGAGGATGGTACCAGATTCATAGAATTTTTCTTCGAAGGGATATTTGAAGAGATATTGGACCAACTTGGAGAAATGCCATTGCCGCCATATATAACTGAAAAACTTGAGGATGGAGAAAGATACCAGACAGTTTATTCAAAGAATCCAGGTTCTGCAGCAGCTCCAACTGCAGGTTTACACTTTGACAAGGAACTAATGAAAAAGATTAGCGATAAAGGAGTTAAGATCATATACCTAACGCTTCACGTAGGCCTTGGAACCTTCAGACCTGTGAAAGTTGAGGATGTTAATGATCACATAATGCATTCAGAGTACTATCAGATAAGCAATGATGCTGCAGAGGCTATCAACAGTGTCAAAGCGACAGGGGGAAGGATTATATCTGTTGGCACAACATCAACAAGGACCCTTGAAACAATAGCTGATGAAGAAGGTATGGTAAGAGCCGGTTCGGGATGGACAGATATCTTCATTTATCCAGGATACAGGTTCAAACTGGTGGATGGTCTTATCACAAACTTTCATCTCCCCGAGTCTACCCTAATGATGCTTGTAAGTGCATTTGCGGGTAAGGAGCTCATAATGAGTGCCTATGATGAGGCAATAAAAAATAGATATAGGTTCTTTAGCTTTGGAGATTCTATGTTCATAAAGTAATCAGGAGGTTAAAATGGCAATAAAATATGAATTATTGAAGAAATCGACAGAGACCAAGGCAAGACTTGGGAAGATAACAACTCCACATGGTGAAATTGAGACACCAATATTTATGCCTGTTGGAACTAGAGCTACAGTTAAGACCATGACACCTGAAGAGGTTAAGGATTTGGGTGCGCAAATAATACTGTCAAATACCTACCATCTTTATCTTAAGCCAGGTCATGAACTTATCAAGGAAGCTGGTGGGCTCCATAAATTTATGAACTGGGATGGACCAATTCTGACAGACAGTGGTGGATTCCAGGTTTTCAGCCTTGGCGACCTTAGAAAAATTAAGGAAGAAGGAGTGGAGTTCCGTTCTCATATAGATGGCTCAAAGCACTTTATCAGCCCTGAGACAGCTATTGATATACAAAACGCACTTGGCTCCGATATAATGATGTGTTTTGATGAATGTGTATCATATCCAGCTGATTATGAGTATACAAAACAATCCATGGAAAGGACAACAAGGTGGGCTAAAAGGTGTAGAGACCATCATCAAAATTGGGATAAGCAGGGTCTTTTTGGAATAGTGCAGGGAGGAATGTTCAAAGACCTTAGGGAACAAAGCGTAAAGGATCTACTGGAAATGGATTTCAGTGGCTATGCAATCGGAGGCTTGAGTGTTGGGGAGCCAATGGAGACAATGTGTGAGGTGCTGGACTATACAACACCACTGCTGCCTGAAGATAAACCAAGATATCTAATGGGCGTAGGGACCCCGGATTATCTGTTTGAAGCTGTTATAAGAGGAGTGGATATGGCTGATTGTGTTTTGCCAACAAGGATAGCCAGAAACGGCACTGCAATGACTACAAAAGGCAAGGTGGTTATAAGAAATGCTGAATACACCAAGGATTTCACACCATTGGATGCTGACTGCGATTGCTACACTTGTAAGAATTACTCGAGAGCATATATAAGACATCTTTTCAACGTGAATGAAATACTTGCTTTGAGACTTACTACAATTCACAATTTAAGGTTCCTGATTAGAACCATGGAGAAGATCAGAGAAGCAATTAGAAATGATAAACTACTTGAGTATAGAGAGGAATTTTATAAAAATTATGGATATTCAGTAGATTAAGTGGTGATTTTTTCGCTATTTCATGTATAATAATATATAAGAAAAGGAGTGATTAGTTAAATGGAGCAACTGCAAGCATTTATTCTTCCAATTGGACTTTTGGTAATTTTCTACTTTTTTGCCATTAGACCACAGAAGAAAAAAGAAAAAGAGATCAAGGAAATGAGAAGCGGGCTTAGAGTAGGAGATGAGGTAGTTACAATCGGTGGTATTTATGGTAAAATAGTGAAAGCCAAAGAGGATGTTCTTACCTTGGAGTCAGGTTCAGCTAAAACAAGACTAGAGGTCACAAGATGGGCAGTTGGTTCTGTACTTAAAGACAGCGGTAACAGAAGCGACGAAGCAGCTGAGTAAGCTGAATGTTAAAGAATAAAACTTCCTTAATTGGAAGTTTTTCTTCTTTTATAGGTAATATTTCATAAACCAAAAACTACTTTATAATACATAATGCTTATGGTATAATTAACCCATTAAAACCTGTTGACCAGGGATAGGAGGAAGAATATGAAGTACATAAAGACATTGACAAAGAGCAGACTTAAGGATACTCTTTCCTATGCCGGTTGTGGCGAGTGTCAGACATCTTGCCAATCAGCATGCAAGACATCCTGTACAGTTGGAAATCAGAAATGCGAAAATAAGTAGCATAATGAAGAGTGGTGGGTTTTCCACTGCTTTTTATTTGAGAAAAATAAGGAGGAAATAAGTTGAAACAAGACTTGATACATAAGTTCTATTTGAATGAGAGGCACATGGTACTGGATGTTAATAGCGGTTCAGTTCATGTAGTTGACAAACTTGTATTTGACCTGCTAGACCATTATGTAAGCAATGATCTGGACGGCATAATCCGAAATATGGTGAGCACTTACGACGAAAAGGATATAAGAGAGGCCTACAAAGAAATTGGATTCCTTGAAGAAAATGGAATGCTTTTTTCTGATGCTGAGGATATATCGAATCTTAAGTACAATGAGGACAATATAGTTAAAGCAATGTGCCTACATGTTGCCCATGACTGTAATCTCAAGTGTGAGTATTGCTTTGCATCCCAGGGTAACTTCAAAGGTGAGAGGTCCATGATGAATCTTGAAACGGGAAAGAAAGCCCTGCTATACCTTGCCCAAAACTCAGGCAACAGAAGGAATCTTGAGGTTGATTTCTTTGGTGGAGAGCCTTTAATGAATTTTCAAACAGTCAAAGACCTGGTGGATTATGGAAGAAGCATAGAAATGAAATACAACAAGCATTTCAGATTTACCATAACTACAAATGGTGTCCTTTTGGATGACAATAAAATTAAGTACATCAACGAAAATATGGATAACGTTGTACTTAGCCTTGATGGTAGAAAGACAGTAAATGATGCAATGAGGCTAACTGTTAGTGGTGAGGGTAGCTATGATGTGATCCTTCCAAACATTAAAAAAATGATACAAGCCAGAGGCGATAAGGATTATTATGTTAGGGGTACCTTTACTAGTAATAATCTAGATTTTGGAAAGGATGCAGTTAGTTTCCACAGGGAGGGATTCAAAAAGATTTCAATTGAGCCAGTCGTTGCACCTGAAGAAATGGACTATGCAATTAGGGAAGAACATCTTGATAGAATTTTACAGGAATATGAAGATTTTTCCAAAGAGTACATCAGACTAACCCAGCAGGATGACGAGTTTATGTTCTTCCACTTTATGATCGACCTGAATCAAGGCCCATGTGTTGTTAAACGGGCAGTTGGATGTGGAGCTGGAAGCGAGTACCTTGCAGTAACGCCAGAGGGCGAACTGTATCCCTGCCACCAGTTTGTTGGAGAAAAGGAATTTCTACTTGGAACATTGGATACTGGTATTTTAAATATTGAGCTCAGGGATAAGTTCAAAGTTGCAAATGTATATAACAAGGAAGAATGCAGAAATTGTTGGGCTAGGTTCTATTGCAGCGGTGGTTGTCACGCAAATGCCCATTATGCGCACAATGACATTATGAAACCTTACGAAATCGGATGTGAGATGGAGAAAAAGAGGATAGAGTGTGCGCTTTCTGTTCTGGCAAACCAAGAGGCATAGGAGGTAGAGAATGAGATCAAGAAGCATAGCCATAATGGCTGTAATACTTGCAATTGTAATAGGTTTGGCGTTCTTTGCCATTAATGGCATCACATTTGGAGATGTCACTTACAAAAACGCCAAGGAATCAATAGACTTGGGACTTGACCTTGCCGGTGGTGTTTATGTGGTACTTGAAGCTAACACTGATGCAACTGGAGATGAACTGCGAAGGATGATGGAGGAGACTAAGGCGATAATAGGACATCGAGTCGACGGTTTAGGAGTGTCTGAACCGAATATTGCAATTGAGAATGAAGATAGAATCAGAATTGAGCTAGCGGGACTGGAGGATCCACAAGAGGCAATTGATTTGATAGGGAAAACTGCTTTGCTTGAATTCAAGACCCCACAAGGTGAAACTGTAATTACAGGAAAGCACGTAAAAAATTCAGGAGTTATTATGAACCCATCTCAATTTGGCGGAGAGGAACCAGTCGTTAGCCTTGAGTTCAATGAAGAGGGAACAGAACACTTCAGAACAGCAACTGCGGCTCTAGCAGCTGAAGAGAATGACATGGATAAGATACTCTACATCATACTAGATGGCGTCGTAATATCCAGTCCTATTGTAGATGAGACAATAAACGATGGTAGAGCAATCATCACTGGAGGCTTTACAATTGAAAGCGCAGGGAATCTTGCCACATTAATAAACGCAGGCGCTTTACCGGTGGAAATGATTGAGCTTCAGACCTCTGTAATAGGACCAACACTTGGATTGGAGGCCTATGAGAGAAGCATAATGGCAGCTGGAGTTGCATTGACATTGATATTTGCATTTATGATTATTGTATACAGGGTTCCTGGTATAGTTGCATCTTTTGCATTGATAGTGTATGTATTGTTGGTGGTAGGGTCTATGATGGGAGTTGGGGTAAAGCTTACACTACCAGGAATAGCCGGACTTGTTCTTTCAATAGGCATGGCCGTTGATGCGAATGTTCTGATTTATGAAAGAATACGGGAAGAGATACAGGTGGGAAAAAGCGTTCGAGTTTCAATTGATGCAGGTTTTAAAAGGGCATTGACATCAATTTTAGATGCCAACATCACAACTCTTATTGCAGGCCTTGTTTTGTATAATTTTGGTACAGGACCAATAAAGGGTTTTGGAGTTACATTGATAATTGGTATTGGTGCGTCAATGATCACTGCAGTTTTTTTCACAAAATATGTTTTGAGGCTGATGGCTCACATAACTGGCGGAAAAAACACAAAGCTTTATGGAGCTTAGGAGGAAGACAATGAATATAATTAAGAATAGAAGATACTCATACATGATTTCCCTGGTCATAATTCTAGCTGGTCTGATTATGTTTTTCACCAACGGGCTGAATTATGGTATAGATTTCACAGGCGGAACAATGATCCAACTCAATATCGGCACTTTCGTGGAGGTTGAGGACGCAAGAGAGATAATGGATAAATATGACGAAAGCGCTAGCATCATTCATGCCGGTTCAGGGAAGGAGGAGCTAATAGTAAGGAGCTCACTAGATTTGGGGAACACTGAAATATCAAATATCGTAGATGAATTTGTTGGCAGGTTCCAGATGGGCCCCGATAACTATCAAGCTCAAAAATTTGGAGCATTTATGGGGAAGGAGATTCGGAATAGGGCGATTCTTTCCATTGGAATTGCTGCTTTGCTTATGCTTGCATATATAAGCTTTAGATTTCAATTTAAGTTTGGAGTAGCAGCAATAGTTGCTTTAATTCATGATATACTTATAGCGTTGTCAATCTACTCATTACTCAGACTACCGGTAAACAGCTCGTTTATAGCTGCAATGCTAACCATTGTTGGTTATTCTATCAATGACACAATTGTTATTTTTGACAGGATAAGGGAGGAATTGAGACTAAACCAAAAAAAAGGACTTGAAGAAACTATTGAAGATAGTGTAAAACTGTCATTGAGAAGAACCATAAATACAACAATCACTACAGTAATTGCTGTAGGTTCTCTATATGTATTGGGTGTTGAGGATGTAAAAGTTCTTGCTTTGCCACTACTTTTAGGTATGCTATCAGGAACGTATTCCTCTCTGTTTATTGCAACACCTGTATGGTTTAGCCTGAAAAAGGGTAAAACAATATAGATAGAAAATACAAGGGGGTGATGGAGATGCAAAAGAGCTTTATACTCATACTGATATTGGCAATTATTATTGGGATTTTTGCTTTGAGCAACAGTGATGTGGTGGAGATTGACTTTGTATTTGCACGAGTGATGCTTTCCCAGGCCATAGTGATATTCATTTCGGTTTTACTAGGGGCTGCAGTTGCTACATTATTTGGTGTGTTAAGGGAAATGAAGCTTAAGAAACAGATCAAGGAACAGAGGAACGGAATGGAATCACTAAAGTCAGAGAATCAATCATTAATTATGAGAGTTAATGAAAAGGAAGAGCAATTAAAGCTGCTTTATGGAAGAAACGAGGAATCTCCAGAGCAAGTGGACGAGGAGAATGATTTTTCTGGAAATTAGGCCAACAAAGTGGTAGAATTTAGATAATATTATCTAAATTCTATTTTTTTTATTGGAGTGATTTTTTGGAAAAGTGGTTTATTAGAAACAATCCAGGTGATATTAACAAAATTTCAATGGAGAATAAAATATCAAAGCCTTTGGCTAAAATCTTAATTAATAGAGGACTAATCGAGAAGAACGAGATTGAGTCATTTTTAAATCCGGATATTGAAAATCTTTACAACCCAATGCTGATGGATGACATGGATGCAGCAGGAAGACTTATTCTAGATAAAATAAATAATGGCAAGAAGATACTCATAGTAGGAGACTTTGATGTGGATGGCATAATGTCTACATCTATCCTATACACCACCTTGAGAGACCTTGGTGCTGATGTAGACTTCACAATACCTGACAGAATCCAGGACGGTTACGGAATTAACACCCATATAGTTTTGAATGCAAAGGCATCAGCAGTGGACACAATAATTACATGTGATAATGGCATAGCAGCCTTTGAACCGATTGAAACAGGAAAGAATATGGATATGACCATGATAGTCACCGACCATCACGATATTCCATTAAGTGGTTTGCCTAAGGCTGACTGCATACTTAACCCAAAGAAGCCTGGCTGTAAGTATCCTGATAAGAACTTGTGTGGAGCAGGGGTTGCATTTAAGCTAGCTAGCCATTTGGCAAAGTTATCCAAGAGAAAAATTGATTTGAAGCCCTTATTGGAAATGGTTGCAATCGCAACAATTTGTGACGTTGTTGACCTTGTTGGAGAGAATCGGATTTTTGTAAGGGAAGGTTTGAACTTGCTCAACAATACCTCCAATATTGGATTAAGAGCCCTCATGAAAGAATCTGGACTATATGGTAAGACAATAACAGTCTATCATGTTGGCTTTGTAATTGGACCAAGTCTAAACGCCTCCGGAAGATTGGACAGTGCTCTGCTTGGACTTAAACTGATACTAGCGGACCAAGAGGCTGAAGCCAGTGAAATAGCCATCAAACTTAGGAAATTAAATGAACATAGAAAAGAACTCACCGAAAAGGGTACTCAAGAAATTGATAGTATGATTCAAGAAAAATACCTTGATGACAAGATACTAGTTGTATTTAATCCTGACATTCATGAAAGTGTTGCAGGAATTATTGCAGGCCGAATTAAAGAAAAGTATAATAGACCTACTATAGTCCTGACAAGAGGCAGAGAAGGCGTCAAGGGTTCTGGTAGGTCAATAGAGTCCTATCACTTGTTTGAAGAGCTTACAAGGTGCAAGGACCTGCTTGGAAGGTTTGGAGGACATCCAATGGCCGCAGGTATGTCTCTTGAAGAAGATAACATTGAGAGATTACGTAAATGTCTTAATAACAACACGAATTTAGAGGATGAAGACCTCGTTCGTAGGGTATATATAGATATGGCCATGCCGCTTGATAAGATAAACTATGAATTTATTGACGATATGTACAAGTTGGAGCCGTTTGGCAAGGCCAATCCAAAGCCTCTTTTTGGATTTAAGGGTTTGAACCTTGCAAAGGCGACTGTGCTTGGAAACAAGCGAAATGTTGTCAAATTTGGTATAAACAATCCATTGCAGGGGCAAATGGAAGCAATCATGTTTTGTAACGCAGACAAATGGCTAGAGGAAGTTGATCTTTATTATGGCATAACGGAGCGTGAAAAGCTTATCTCAGGAGTTGACAATGAAGTAGCCTTGGATATTGTATTTCATCCATCAATTAATGAATATATGGGAAGAACATCCATACAGATTGTCATAAACAACTATCGATTCGATAGAACCAGACCAAGAGGGTGAGACTATGCTAGAAAACTTGTTAATGAGAATTGAACAATATAATCCGCAGGCTGATATGGAGTTAATTATAAAAGCCTACAACTTTGCCGAGTCTGCACATGAAGGTCAGGTAAGAAATTCAGGTGAAAAGTATTTCGTTCACCCGGTTCATGTTGCAATGCTGCTTGCTGACTTAAGCATGGATACTTCAACTATAATAGCTGGCTTGCTACATGATGTAATAGAGGATACAAATGTCAGCTATGAAAAGATCAAGGAAGAATTCGGAGAAGAGGTTGCTGACATGGTAGATGGAGTAACCAAGTTGAAAAAGCTCCACTACAAGACAAAGCAGGAAAATCAGGCTGAGAATCTTAGGAAAATGGTTGTTGCTATGGCTAAGGACATACGTGTAATTATCGTAAAGCTAGCAGATAGATTGCACAACATGAGAACTCTGGAGTATATGACTGATGAAAAGAAAAAAGAAAAAGCTATTGAAACTTTAGAGATTTATGCTCCAATAGCACACAGATTAGGAATTTCAAAGATAAAATGGGAGCTTGAGGATTTATCTCTTAGGTATCTTGATCCTGAGAATTACTATGATTTGGTTGATAAGGTTTCAAAGCGCAGACTGGAGAGGGAAGCATACATTGATCAGATTATAGATATTTTACATGAAAAGCTTGGAGAAATGGGTATCAAGGCTGATATTAATGGCAGACCAAAGAACTTTTACAGCATTTACAAGAAAATGATGTACCAGGGAAAGGCATTTGAACAGATTTATGATCTTACGGCAGTAAGAATTCTTGTTGATAACATTAAGGATTGCTATGGTGCATTGGGAATCGTACACACATTGTGGAAGCCTCTACCAGGTAGATTCAAGGATTATGTGGCGATGCCCAAGCCAAACATGTATCAGTCGCTCCACACGACCGTTATGGGAAATAAAGGTGAAATATTTGAGGTGCAGATTAGAACCTATGATATGCATAGGACAGCTGAATATGGTATCGCTGCCCATTGGAAGTACAAGGAGGGTAATCCTAAAACAGATAATTTTGATGAAAAGTTGACCTGGCTGAGACAACTTATGGAATGGCAAAGCGATATGAATGATCCAAAGGAGTTTATGGAGGCTCTTAAAATTGATTTCTTTACTGATGAGGTATTTGTCTTTACACCAAGGGGAGATGTAATAAATCTTCCAGAAGGCTCAACACCAATAGATTTTGCATATAGGGTTCATACTGATGTTGGAAACAAGTGTGTCGGAGCTAAAGTTGATAACCGAATTGTACCATTGAATCATAAACTTAGAAACGGTAACATTGTTGAAGTAATCACCAGTGCAAACAGTAGCGGACCAAGTAGAGACTGGCTAAAGATTGTTAAGAGCAACCAGGCCAAGACAAAAATCAAACAGTACTTTAAATTGAAGGAAAGGGATAAAAACGTTGCAAAGGGAAAAGAATACCTTGAAAAGGAAATAAAACGTCTTGGATACAAGCCATCTGACATTCTCAAGGATGAATGGCTCAAGAACATAGCTACAAAGGTTAGCATAAACTCAATAGAAGATCTTTATGCATCAATTGGTTATGGTAGCATAACCCTAAACCAGGTAATAAATAAACTTAAGGAAATTTACAGTGAACACTTTAAGCCAGAAGAAAAGGATATCATTGAAAGCAATATCCAGAAAGCTGCAAGGAAATCAAAACCAAAGCATACCCAGGGTATTAAGGTAAAGGGAATTGACAACATAAAGGTAAGGTTTTCAAAGTGTTGCAACCCAGTACCAGGGGATGATATTGTAGGTTTTATTACAAGAGGAAGAGGGGTCTCAATACACAGGACAGATTGCCCAAACATCAAATCAGACCTTGCCGATGAGGAAAGATTGATTGAAGTTACCTGGGACTTTGAGAAGAAAGCCTCCTATAATGCAGAAATTCAAGTAAGAGCTGCTGACCGTCCAGGATTGTTGGCTGAAATAGCGCTTAAGATTAATGATGCTGATATTGGTCTGGTCTCCCTTAATGCGAGGACAAATAAAGATAAGTCAGTATTGATTACAATGATATTGGAGATACATGATAAGGAGCAACTAAACGATTTAATGAAAAAAGTGAGAAAGATAGGAAATGTATTTGATGTTTACAGAGTGACAGCATAAAGGGGGTCAATAGATGAGAGCGGTGGTGCAGAGAGTTTCATCAGGAAAGGTTATTGTTAATGATGAAATTGTAGGTGAGATAGAGAAAGGTCTTCTAGTCTATCTAGGTGTTGGAGAGAATGATACCGAGACCGATCTGGAATATATGGTAAACAAGGTGACAGGCCTTAGAATATTTGAGGATGAGAATGAAAAGATGAACCTATCGGTTCAGGATATCGGGGGAGAAATACTAGCAATTTCTCAATTTACATTATATGGCGATGCCAGGAAAGGTAAAAGGCCAAGCTTTACAGATGCAGCTTCCCCTGATGTGGGGGACAGGCTTTATGAAAGGTTTATAGAACGAACCACTGAAATGGGAATAAGAACAGAGTCTGGAGTTTTCGGGGCTCATATGATGGTTGATTATGTAAATGACGGTCCGGTCACTATTTTACTGGATAGCAATAAGTTGTTCTAAGGAGGAATTACACATATGATAGTTAAGAGACTTCAAGCAGGTGTATACGCAGCAAACTGCTATATTATCCATAATGAGGATGGAGATGGGGTGGTGGTAGATCCGGCTGGAGACATTGACGATATTATTAAATATTTAGATGGGAACGATGTAAAGGTAGCTGCAATTGTTCTTACTCATGGACACGGAGATCATATAGGTGGAGTGATGGAGTTAAGAGAAAAGCTTAGTGTACCCGTTATGATACACTCGGATGATGAGGACATGGTGGGAGACAGCGCCCTTAACCTTTCTACGGCAATGCCAATGGGAGACGTTTATTTTAAGCCGGATATACTATTGGAAGATGGTTCTGTGATTAAAGTTGGTAACAAGGAAATTAAAGTCATACACACACCAGGTCATACCAAAGGCGGAATATGCCTGTTGGTGGATGGAATACTAATTACAGGGGACACTCTCTTTCAGGGATCAATCGGAAGAACAGATCTGTACGGAGGAGATTTTGATACATTGATGAACAGCATCATGGAAAGGCTTATGATCCTACCAGAAGAAACAGTTGTTTATCCTGGACATGGAGGGCAATCGACAATAGGTGTTGAGAAAAGGAACAATCCATTCATTAGCAGATGGAGAGAGTAGTTCATTGATTTTGATATAATTTAATGATTAGAGTGATGAAGATGATTTATATATTGGTAGATGACAATAGAATAAAGACACATGACCCTTACGAACTGGTAAGGGCTTTTTATGGTAACAGTAAGATAAACATAATTGGACCAGACTCAAAGGAAACACTAGACAAGTTGTCTGAAACGATTCACATTTCATTACAAGATGAAGTGTACAAGGTATCACTTCTTAGAAATAATATTCTTGTTGATTTTGAAAAAATGTCATATCCGGGCAAGGATTTCTTTAGAGGAGATGGCGCATCAAGAAATAATACAGTTAAATATCTTATCTATAGGCTCTTATCAAGGAATCTGGATACAAAACCACCTTGGGGAATACTGACAGGGATAAGACCTGTAAAAGTGGCTAAAATTCTTATGGATAAGGGACTTTCACAGGAAAACATCATTGAGGTGCTAACAGATTCGTATTTGTTAAGTCCTGACAAGGCAAGACTTATAGCGGATGTTTCAATAACTCAGAAACCTATTTTGGATTCATTGGACAAAAATAGCTACAGTATATACATCGGTATCCCGTTTTGTCCAACAAGATGTTTTTATTGCTCTTTTCCAACCCTTATAGCTGACAGGAATAACGATATTATGAAAGAATATGTAGATTCATTGATTGAGGAGCTGGAAGACACATATTCCATGATGTGCAACTGGCATCCAAATACTGTCTATATTGGTGGAGGAACACCCACATCCTTACCGAAGGAACTTATGAGTAAACTCCTATTCCATATCAATATGAGATTTGGAGGAATAAAAGAGCTTACAGTTGAGGCTGGCAGACCTGATACAATAGATCGTGAATACCTGGAACTGCTGAAAAGTAATAGAGTTGATAGAATTAGCATCAATCCACAGACAATGGACGATAATACATTGAGGATCATTGGAAGAAAACATTCTGCCAAGGACATTGTTGAAGCATACAGGCTAAGCAAGGAAATTGGAATTGAAACCGTAAATATGGACTTGATTGTAGGGCTTCCTGGAGAGAACAGAAGAAGTGTTGGGGAAACTCTTAAGATCATTGGAAAGCTTGAGCCGGACAATCTCACAGTTCATACACTTGCTGTTAAAAAGGGTTCTGAGTTCATTCTTGATAGGGAAAAGTATGAAATTACACCTACGGTTGAAATTCAGGAAATGCTCCGCATGGCATCCGAGTTTGCCAAAGAGAATAGTATGATTCCATATTACCTATATAGGCAAAAACAAATAATGGGAAATTTTGAAAACATTGGCTACAGTAAAAAAGACAATCCAAGTCTGTACAATGTTTCAATAATGGAAGAGAAGGAAACCATAATTGGAATCGGCATGGGATCAACCTCTAAATTTTATAATAAGCTGGATAAGACTATTGACACTTTGGCAAACTTCAGAAGCATTAGGGAATATATGGAAAGACTGTCTGAGCTGAAAAGTCGAAAAAGGCAGAAAATCAATGAAATTGAAGCTTCGTGGAGCAAGTTATACCTTGACACATAGTAAGTATTATTTTATAATTATCTAAATTAAATAAAATGACTTTGATAAGGAAAAGTAATGGAATCACTTGGGTTAAGAGAGCTGATGATGGTGGGAATTCAGTGCCAATATTCTGTGAAGACACCTTTGAGTCAGCAGTTTAACTGCTCGTGAAATACGTTATAAATTGAGTGAGGAAAACCTAATTAGGGTGGCACCGCGAGATAGCCTCTCGTCCCTGAAAATCAGAGATGAGGGGCTTTATTTATTTTAAGGAGGTAATGGATATGGGAGAAAGAATGGGGAATTTAAGACGAACAAATATGTGTGGAAGTCTGAGGATGGAGGATGTAGGCAAAGATGTTATCCTGATGGGATGGGTACAAAGAGAAAGAAATCTTGGGGGGCTACTCTTTATAGATCTTAGAGATACCACTGGAATGGTTCAGATAGTATTCGATGACGAGGCACCAAAGGAAATGATGTCAAAGGCTGAAACAGTTAGAGCTGAATATGTAATTGCAATTAGAGGAAAAGTTCGAGAAAGGCAATCTAAGAATCCTAACATGCCAACTGGAGATATTGAAGTTCTAGCGGAGGAGATTCGAATACTGGATGAAGCTGAAACACCACCGATTTACATTAAGGATGAAGATAATGTAAGTGAGACAATGAGGCTTAAGTACAGATATCTTGATTTGCGTAAGCCTTCAATGCAAGAAAATTTGAAGCTTAGGGCAAACATTGCAAAGGTTGTGAGGGATTTCTTCCATGAAAACAGTTTCGTGGAAATTGAAACTCCAATGCTAACTAAGCCAACCCCGGAAGGAGCAAGGGATTATCTTGTGCCAAGCAGAGTAAATCCTGGACAGTTCTATGCATTGCCACAATCACCACAGCTTATGAAACAGCTTCTCATGGTATCCGGAATGGATCGATACTATCAGATAGTGAAATGCTTCAGAGACGAGGATTTAAGGGCAAACAGGCAGCCTGAGTTCACTCAGGTGGATGTGGAAATGAGCTTTGTTGATGTTGAAGATGTATTGGGGATAAATGAAAAGCTCGTTCAAAGGTTGTTCAAGGAAATTAAGGGAATTGAAATAGAGCTGCCACTGAAAAGAATGACTTATGATGAAGCCATGGAGAGATATGGTGTTGACAAACCTGATTTAAGATTTGGACTGGAGCTTAAAAATGCTTCAGAGCTTTTGAAAGGATGTGGATTTAAGGTATTCAATGAAACCATCCAAAATGGTGGAGTAGTTAAGGGGATAAATGTAAAGGCTGGAGCCGAGAAGTTTACACGTAAGGATATAAGCAAGCTTGAGGATTACGCAAAGACCTATGGTGCTAAGGGATTGGCTTGGGTAAAAATGACGGAGGATGGAATAAGTTCACCAATTGCCAAATTCTTTAGTGATGAAGAAATGAAGGAAATAATTGAGTTCTTCCAAGGAGAAGCTGGTGACCTATTGCTTTTTGTGGCTGACGGCATCAATGTCGCAAATGATAGTTTAGGCAACCTGAGAAATGAGCTTGCAAAAAGACTTGACCTGATCAGTGAAGAGGATTATAAGATATTATGGATTACTGACTTTCCACTGTTCGAATACGATGAGGAAGAAAACAGGTATGTTGCAAAGCATCATCCGTTTACACACCCGGTTGAAGAAGATGTCCATCTACTGGAAAGTGAACCCCATAGAGTAAGGGCTAAAGCTTATGACTTGGTAATAAATGGTGATGAAATGGGTGGCGGAAGTATTAGAATCAACAATTCAGAGCTGCAATCCAGAATGTTTAGTGCATTGGGTTTCACTAAGGAAGAGGCAGAATCAAAGTTTGGTTTTCTTCTAAATGCATTTAGATATGGTACACCACCGCATGGAGGAATAGCCTTTGGACTAGATAGATTGGTCATGCTATTCTCCGGAAGCGCAAATATAAGAGACGTAATAGCCTTTCCCAAGACTCAATCTGCAACTTGTCTTATGACTGATGCTCCCACAGAAGCTTCACAGAAGCAGCTTGAGGAAGTACACATCAGGGTTGAGTTGAAAGATGAAAAGTAGATTTGAACGATCAGCATACCTTCTTGGAGAGGGAGCAATGGAGAAATTGAAAAATGCCACTGTTGCGGTTTTCGGAGTTGGAGGAGTTGGGTCATATGCTGCAGAAGCTCTAGCAAGAACAGGAATTGGCAAGCTAGTTCTTGTAGATTATGATATAATAGATGTAACCAATATCAATCGTCAGGTTCATGCAACAGATAGTACTGTAGGGTTACCGAAAGTGGATGCCATGAAGAAAAGACTCCTGGAAATCAATCCAGACTTACAGGTTGTTGTGCTCAAAGAAAAATATTCGGTTGAGACACGACAGAAACTACTGGTGGATGACTATGATTACATTATAGATGCGATTGACATGATATCATCCAAAATTGACCTGATAGTATCAGCAAAATCCATGGGAATACCAATAGTTAGCTCTATGGGAGCAGGGAATAAGCTTAACCCCACTGATTTCAAGGTTGCAGACATATATGACACCAAAATTTGCCCCTTGGCTCGGGTTATTCGTCAGGAGTTAAGAAAAAGAGGCATAGAAAACCTTAAGGTTGTATACTCTGAGGAGGAGCCCCTAAAGGTAAATCTTGGAGAAAAAGATCGTCGGAAGGCAGTCCCTGGAAGCGTAGGGTTTGTTCCGCCTGTGGTAGGTTTGATAATAGCATCAGAAGTAATAAAGGATATAGTAGGACAGGAGGAGAGAAGAAGTGGATCAAATAGGATTTGTAATAAAGAAGGTAGATGAACAAAAGGTACAGCTTGAAGTTAAGAGAGCTTCAGGATGAGGCAGCTGTAATTCTTGCGCAAGTTCTTGCGAAGTAAAGCCTCATTATGTAACGGTAAAAAACAATATTGATGCAAAGCCTGGTGATTTTGTGGAGCTTCAGGCAGTACAGAAGAATGTAATGAAATATGTTACCATAATCTATATGATTCCATTTGCATTCCTTATTCTGGGGATTGTATTAGGTAACAGCCTTTTCAAAGGAGTTGACACAGCCAATAACGAACTGATGATTTTTGGAATGGGTATACTTTTCCTGGCAATATCATTAGTGGTTGTAAGAATAATAGACAAGGTATTTGCAAAGAAGGACGAGAGTATTATAGTCATGACAAGAAAGCTATAAGGAGGGGTGGTTTTGGCGGACAAGGATTCAATAATTGTAAGATTGAGAAGAGTAGAAGGGCAAATAAAGGGTATACAAAAAATGGTGGATGAAGATAAGTTCTGTGGGGATATACTGGTTCAGATTTCAGCAGCCAGAAGCGCTTTGAATAATGTCGGGGGACTAATCCTTGAGAATTACATGAAGAATTGTCTTTTGGAGGCACCCGATGGTTCTGAGGAAGATCTTGATAAATTGATTGAGATAATGCTGAAATATACAAAGTAGACTGCTGCTTCATCCTAAGTGCACCCTTATAGGGTGTAACAGAATTCAATTGAAAGGAGTCGGGATATGAATTTTAGTAATCTAAAGGAAACAGACCGAGCAATCATGGAAGTTGTACAGGAGGAAATCGATCGTCAGAATAAGCACATCGAGTTGATAGCGTCTGAAAACTTTGTTTCTGAGGCTGTAATGGAGGCAATGGGCAGTCAGCTTACAAACAAATACGCAGAAGGTTACCCTGGCAAAAGATATTATGGGGGATGTGAAATAGTTGATAAGGCCGAAGTTCTGGCAATTGATAGGCTAAAGGAACTATTTGGTGCTGATCATGCAAATGTGCAGCCACATTCAGGATCAAATGCTAATCTAGCAGTTTATTTTGCATTCTTAAAGCCTGGAGATAAGGTGCTTGGTATGAAGCTGTCACAAGGTGGACATCTTACTCATGGTAGCCCGGTTAATATTTCAGGTGTTTACTATAATTTCGTTGATTATGGAGTCAATTCCGAAACTGAAACTATAGATTATGATGAAGTCAGGGAAATAGCCCATAAAGAAAAACCAAAAATGATTGTTGCTGGTGCAAGTGCGTATCCGAGAGAGATAGATTTCAGTAAGTTCAGGGAAATAGCTGATGAAGTAGGAGCATATCTCATGGTTGATATGGCACACATAGCTGGATTGATTGCTGCAGGTCTGCATCAGAATCCGGTACCGTATGCTGACTTTGTTACAACCACTACTCATAAAACCCTAAGAGGTCCAAGAGGTGGAGCCATACTTTGCAAGGCTGAATATGCAAAGGCAATAGACAAGGCAATTTTCCCAGGTATTCAGGGTGGACCATTGATGCATGTCATAGCCGCAAAGGCAGTAGCATTTGGTGAGGCACTGCAGGATGATTTCAAAGTTTATCAGAAGCAGGTTGTTTTAAACACAAAAGCTTTAGCAGATGGATTGCTGGAGGAAGGCTTTAGGCTGGTATCTGGAGGTACAGACAATCATCTGATACTGATAGATGTTAGAAATAAAGACTTGACAGGGAAAGTAGCAGAGGCTATGCTAAACGATGTGGGTATTGCTACAAACAAAAACACAATACCAAACGACCCTGAAAGCCCATTTGTAACAAGTGGTGTCAGAATAGGTACTGCTGCAATGACCACAAGGGGTATGAAGGAAGCTGAAATGAAGGAAATAGCGGAGTTGATGTCAGAAGCTCTGAAATCTGATAGTGACAAGGATGCTGTAAAGCAAAGAGTTTATGAGCTTTGCGACAGATTCCCACTATATTAGTTCAGTGATTATAAGCCTACAGCTAGCTGTAGGCTTAACTAATGTTTAAAGACAGGTGGTTTATTATGGAAATAACGAATATCAAGGAAGCACGGAATATAATTGAAGACGTCGAGTTGGGAAGTATTGCTGATGAGCTGGATGTTAATCCTGGAGATATCTTACTAAGTATTAACAGCAAGAAAGTAAAGGATGTAATCGATTATAAATACATGATGGCAGACGAATATCTGGTAGTGGAAATCGAAAAACCTGGTGGAGAAGTTTGGGAGTTTGAAATTGAAAAGGATCCTGGTGAGGATTTGGGAATAATTTTCACAAATCCGTTGATTGACCGGGCAAAGACCTGTAACAATAAATGTATGTTCTGTTTTATTGATCAACTGCCTCCAAATATGCGGGATACATTATATTTTAAGGATGATGACTCTAGACTTTCATTTTTACAGGGTAATTTCATAACACTGACAAATATGGGAGAGGATGAAATTCAAAGGATAATTGATTATAGATTGAGCCCAATTAACGTGTCAGTTCATACAACAAATCCTGAGCTAAGGGTAAAGATGCTCAGGAATAAGAATGCAGGTAAAATATTTGATATTCTTAAGAGATTTCATGAAGTCAATATTGAAATGAATTGTCAGATTGTACTTGTACCAGGTGTCAATGATGGAGACGAGCTTAGGAGAACTATCAACGATCTTGCTACCCTTTATCCATCAATTCATTCCGTTGCGGTTGTACCTGTTGGAATAACAAAATACAGACAAGGTCTGGATAAACTTGAAATATATGACAGGAACACATCTGAAGAAGTTATCAGGGGTGTTGAAGAAATGCAAAACAATTTCCTTGAGAGAATTGGCACCAGATATATCTTTGCCTCGGATGAATTTTATGTTGTTTCCGGTAATAAACTACCTGAATATGATGAGTACGAAGGATTTCCCCAGTACGAAAATGGAGTTGGACTTTTAAGATCATTTAAAACAGAGGTAGAAGAAGCACTTGAAGGATCGGTTTTGACAGAGTTGAAGCAAAACCTGGTATTTGCAACCGGAACTCTAGCCTATGAATTCATGAAAGAAATAGCATCGATGATAATGAAAAAATATATCAACCTTAAAATTGAGGTAGTACCAATCAAAAATAATTTTTTTGGGGAAACCATAACAGTCTCTGGACTTGTTACTGGAATGGATCTAGTTGAGCAGGTCATAGAGTATAAAGACTTTGACAAAGTAATAATTCCAAGGTCAATGTTGAAAAGAGATGAGGAGATATTTCTTGACAATGTAACTTTGCACCAGGCAATTGATAAGCTTGGTATTGAAATAGTACCATCCAATGTGGATGGTATTGAACTGATTAATTTAATTGAGACAGGGGTGAGGTCGTGAGTAGGCCGATTGTATGTATAGTAGGTAGACCAAATGTAGGAAAATCAACATTGTTTAATAAAATTGCAGGTAGAAGGATCGCAATCACTGAAGATAAACCTGGAGTGACCAGAGACAGGATTTATGCCGAGGCAGAATGGTTGGGACAGCATTTCACGGTGATTGACACAGGTGGATTGGAACCTGATAACGAAGATATTGTTATGAGTAACATTAAAAAGCAGGCAGACATAGCAATTGATACAGCAGATGTAATACTATTTGTAGTCGATGGTGTTGAAGGAATAACTACAACTGACAGGGAAATTGGAGAATTATTGAGAAGGTCAGGGAAGAATGTAGTGTTGGCAGCAAATAAGATTGATACAAGGAAAACACCAGATGAGATATACGAATTTTACGAACTGGGATTGGGGGAACCCATGGTGGTTTCAGCTGAACAGTCATTGGGTCTGGGGGATCTTTTAGATGAGCTTGCCAAGTACTTCCCTGATGATAAGGATACAGAGGCCAATGAAGATACCATAAGGGTTGCATTCATCGGAAGACCCAATGCAGGAAAATCCTCTCTGATCAACCACATTCTGGGAGAAGAAAGGGTTATTGTAACCGACATTCCAGGAACAACGCGTGATTCCATAGACAGTCATTTCACAGTTGGAGAGAATGACTACATCTTTGTGGATACTGCTGGTCTAAGAAGAAAGCGGTATATCTCAGAAAAAGTGGAGAGATATTCTGTAGTAAGAACCCTTACTGCAATAGACCGAGCTGACATTTGCGTTATGGTCATTGATGGTACTATGGGGCCAACCGAGCAGGATACAAAGATTGCTGGATATGCTCATGATAATGGAAAGGCAATAATATTGGCTGTTAACAAGTGGGACATTGTAGATAAGAATGATAAGACATATCTTTCTTTTGAAAAGGATTTGAGGGAGACTTTCGGCTTCCTGAATTATGCACCCATACTTTTCATATCGGCAAAAACAGGACAAAGAGTTGACAAGCTACTTGAAACTATCAATATTGTGAATAACAACTACAATATGAGAATTAGCACTGGAGTGCTTAATGATATACTAAATCAAGCCGTTCTCATGAATCAGCCACCTTCAGACAAAGGCAAAAGGGCTAGAATCTATTATGGCACACAGGTATCAGTTAGACCCCCAAGATTTGTTATATTTGTAAATTCAAAAGAATTAATGCACTTTTCATATGTAAGATACATTGAAAACCAAATTAGAAATCACTTTGGATTTATGGGTACACCGATTAAATTTGAGTTGAGAGAAAAGGGAGAATAGATATGGAGATTTTTTTGATACCGGTTCTTTCATACCTGATTGGAAGCTTTTCTTCGGCATATGTTGTTGGAAGGCTCTTTAAAAAAATCGATATCAGAAACCATGGAAGTGGAAATGCCGGTGCAACAAATGCACTTCGAATCATGGGCAAAAAGCTAGGAGTACTAACATTTTTAATGGATTTTGCCAAGGGGATCATTGCAGTGCTGATCGGACTTGGACTTGGAGGCTACAGTGGGGGAATGAGTGCAGCTTTATTTGCTGTGCTGGGACATAACTGGCCAATATTCTTTAAGTTCAAAGGTGGAAAAGGAATAGCTACCACAATTGCTGCCTTGGCCATGCTGCAGTTTCCGATCACTCTAATCAGCGTCATCGCAGGTGTTGTGACTGCAGCAATAAGCAGATATGTTTCACTTGGCTCACTGGTGTTTCTAACAGTTTTGTTTGCACTTACATTTACCGGGATGTCTGACGGAGGTGCCATTACTTCGATTATTACATTTATTTTGATGATACTAGGGTATTACAGACATAAAGGGAATATCAAGAGGTTGATAAAAGGAAATGAAAATAAAATAGGCAGGTGATTTCATTGAAAACCAAAGTAGCAGTCTTAGGTGGAGGCAGTTGGGGAACTGCTCTTTCAGTATTGCTATCAAAAAATGATGTGGATACAGGTATATGGATTAGATCTAAGGAACAATTTGAAATCATGTCCAACAATAGAGAAAATCCTAAGTATTTACCGGATATTAAATTGCCAAAACAACTTGAAATAAGCACAGATATTGATGAAATCTTGAAGGAACGGAGTATAGTCGTGCTTGCAGTTCCTACAAACAGCGTAAGAGAGTTGCTTGTACAATTGGAAGGGAAGATTCAAAAATCACAAGTGATTGTAAATGTTGCAAAGGGTATTGAAAACAAGTCAAAAAAGAGAATTTCAGAGATTGCAAGGGAATATTTTCCTGATAATGATTTTGTTGCTCTATCTGGCCCTTCCCACGCTGAGGAAGTTGCTCTTGATATACCTACTACTGTTGTGTCGGCCTCCACGAACAAAAAAGTGGCTGAATATATCCAGGATGTATTTTCATGCTCCACATTTAGAGTATATACAAACCCGGATGTAATAGGTGTAGAGCTTGGTGGAGCTCTAAAGAATATAATTGCATTGGGAGCGGGAATATCAGATGGTCTTGGATATGGTGACAATACAAAGGCAGCCTTGATGACCAGGGGTATTTACGAAATGTCAAAATTGGGGGTTGCTTTGGGAGCTGATCCCGATACCTTTTCAGGGCTTTCAGGGATTGGAGACCTTATTGTAACCTGCACAAGCATGCATAGTAGAAACAGACGAGCAGGAATCCTAATTGGAAAGGGCCTCTCGATGGAAAAGGCAGTGGAAGAAATCGGCATGGTTGTTGAGGGCATAAAAACCACTAAGTCAACGTATGAACTGGCGGGAGATATAGGGGTGGAAATGCCAATTACAAAGGAGCTCTATAATGTGCTTTACAATGGTGCAGATGTAAGAGAGTCAGTTGGTAAGCTTATGGGAAGATCCATGAAGCACGAAATGGAAATAGTGGCAAAAAATAAAAAAACGAGCTGGTAACCTAAATGGTATACCAGCTCATTATTTTGGTCGGAGTGATAGGATTTGAACCTACGGCCCCTAGTCCCCCAGACTAGTGCGCTACCAAACTGCGCCACACCCCGCCACAAGCTGTATTATATCCGATAAATTTCATTTTGTAAAGTGGTTTAAAATGATTTGGAATTATGGTATACTGATTTTAATTATAGATTGGAGGATTGTGCATGTTTGAGTTTCTAATGGCAGTTTCAGGGATTGCACTTTTTGCTGGAATGCTGGGGTATACTTTGGTTGTCTTTAAAGAAAAATACTATTTGAAAAATAACATAATATTTATAGATAACAGATACATCTCCCAGGATGAAATAGAGGACACCGATATGCAGGAATTCTTTCTGGATGGAACCAAGTTAAAGGCTGGGGACGAGATTAGTATCATGACGAAATCGAAAGAAAAGTTTAAAGGAATTCTAATCGGTGCAATTCATAGTGATCAGTCAATCAAAATGGTAACCTATGCCAATGAAGTTATAAAGCTTAAGATTGAGAGTATAAATCAATTTAGAATAATGAGCAAATATGGCAAATTTTTTAGTTAGGTGTGACTTTAATGAAGGGATATCAAGGTGACATTAAAAGAAAGGCTATTTTGGTATTAGGGTTTGTATTTCTGATACTCCTTGCATTAAATATAATTCCAAGATTATTTGGTGAAAGCAACATTTTTGTGGTCCCAGAGGATTCAGAGTATGAGGTGAGAATTCCAGCTCGCGGAATACTTGTCAGAGATGAAAAAATATATTTTTCCAGCACAGATGGTGATGTTTTTAAGGTAGTTAAGGAAGGGGAGAGAGTGCGGGTTGGTCAAAAAGTCGTAGACATTCTTTTACTTGAGGATACCACAGATCTTAAAGAAGAGTTAAATCAAATTGAAAACATTATTCAATTCTATGACGAGCTTCATGAAGACCTCAAGGGGGAGAACTCCTTAAACGGAGAAGGTGTTGATTTACTTGTTTCAAAGTTGTATCAACAGTTATCAGATGGGGACTACAAAGGAGTAAATGATACTAAGGAATCCATAGCTTTGTACTATGATACTTTGGAAAACTTCTCAGGAGAATTTGAAGGGTTTGACATCACAACAGATGAATTGCGTAATAGGAGAGACCATCTATTATCAAGGATTTCACAGTATAACAAAAGTATATACTCACTTAATTCAGGGTTAGTATCCTATAAGGTTGACGGCTTGGAAGATGAATTGGTTCAAGGTAAGTTAAGTGACCTTGATATAGGTATTTTCAACAAAGTTGAAACCGATAATACCAATGAAAATGGAGCGTTGTTTAAAATTATTGATGATTATCAATGGAATCTACTAGTTAAAATCGCTGATGAAACACCGGTGAACTATCAGGTTGGAGATATTCTTGAGGTTATCATCTCATCATTTGAGAACAACAACATAGTTGAGATTAAAATGCCCGTTGTTGAGATTATTGAAAGCAACGATGAGAAGTTCTATAACCTTAGAGGGACTAATTTTCTGGAAAAGATTTTTGATAAAAGATATGTAAATGTGGAAATAATTGATCTTAAAGAGGACACCTTTAAAATACCTGTCGATGCAATTGTTGAAGTTGATGGAACAACAGGTGTAAAGGTAAAGGAATTTTATGGAGTTGTCACTTTTAGACCAGTTGAAATTGTGGCAGTCGATGATAGATATGCTTTTGTATCAAAAGGTGACAATAATGGTTATATTGATATTGGGGAAGAGACCTTCAGAACAATCTCATTGTTCAGCGAAGTGATAGTTAAGCCCGATTCAGTTAATGTGGGAGAAATTTTAAATTGATGGGAGGTCTTTGAAATTAGCATCAAGAATAATCTAAAGGATATAAATAACAGAATCACCCTTGCCCTTGAAAAGGCAGGAAGAAAAGATGATGTAAGTTTGGTTGCGGTAACTAAAACCCTTCCTGTTGAGAGAATAGTTGAAGCTCTTGATTTGGGGATTACGGATATTGGAGAAAACAAAGTACAGGAACTGACAGACAAAATGGCAATTTTAGGTGATAGACCAAGATATCACATGATTGGTCACCTTCAATCAAACAAGGTGAAGTACATAGTAGATAATGTTCACCTAATCCACTCACTTGACAGGATTTCTCTTGCAAATGAAATTGACAAAAGAGGTAAGGCAAGCAACAGGATCCTGGACACTTTAATTCAGGTAAACATATCCCAGGAGGATTCTAAGTTTGGAATGATGGAGGATGAAGTTATCCCTTTCATAGAAAAGGTACTCAAAATGGAAAATATTAACATAAAGGGTCTTATGACAATAGCTCCCTTCACGGAAGATGAGTCTGTTTTGAGAAATACTTTCAGTGGCTTGTATGATCTTAGTGAGAGAGTCAAGGCACAAAAATACAAGGAGCTGAGCATGGACATTCTATCCATGGGCATGACAAATGATTTTGAAATTGCAATTGAAGAGGGATCCAACATGATCAGGGTAGGAACAGGAATCTTTGGGAAAAGAAATTACTAGGAGGGATTGTAATGGGCAATATATTTGACAAATTCAAGTATTTTATAGGTATTGACGATTACGAGGAAGAGGAGTATTTTACTGAGGAACCAGTTGATGAGCTTGATGCTGGAGCTGCTCCTTCCACGAAGAAATTCAACAACAAAGTAGTAAACATTCATACCAACAGTAATATGAAAATAGCGGTTCATGAACCACTTAGCTATGAAGAAGCACCTGCAATTATTGATGATCTTAAATTGAGAAAAGCAATAGTAGTCAACTTTGAGCAGCTTGATACCACTGTAAAAAGACAGATATTTGATTTCATAAACGGCGGCTTGTATGCAGTTGAAGGCAAGATACAAAAGGTTACAAAGGATATATTTATACTCGCCCCTAACAATATAGAGATTGACGGTTTAAAGGACGAATTGAAGAACAGGGGGATTTTCCCTTGGTAAGGAGAAATGAATGTATACGTTGTTAAGATCTGTAAGAATATTATTTGATTTATTGGAAATACTAATTATAGTTAGAATATTTGTCAACATCTTTAGAGTACCTGTGAATAACATGTTCGGCAAAATATTGTATGAGCTTACCGAGCCAATTATGGCTCCTGCAAGAGCACTGCTGGATAAGTTAGGTGTAGGAAGGGGTTTCATAGATTTTTCACCTTGGGTAGCAATAATTATTTTAAGAATTGTCTATACAGTGATTCTGAATCTGGTAGGATAGCTAATGTTTGATAAGGATACCTATCTAAAGCATATCATAGACAATGAAGTTGTTTTCAAGATGCGAAGATTGCTGGACCATATACAATCATCACTTAAGAACCATTCAATCATTGAAACCGATTTCTTTGACCCTTATGAAAGAAGAATCGCTGAATCCATCCTGAACAGATTTCAAGATATTTCATACAAATTTGATGGAGGTTTGGAAGAGTCAGAAAGAAAGTGCATAGTAATCTATCCTGAGTATATTAGTGAACAGGAAATTCCATCTGTGGTAGCTTATCTTAGAGTTGAAGGCATATTGGATAACCTTTCTCACAAGGATTACCTTGGTGCTGTATTGGGACTTGGTATAACTAGGGATAAAATTGGAGATATACTTTTATATGACGATTTCACTCTCATAATTGTAAAGAAGGAAATAAAAGACTACATCATGATGAATTTTGAAAAGGCTGGAAATCAGAATATCAGAATATCAGAAATAAAAGGTGATGAATTACAATATCCAGAACTGAGTTTCATTGAAGTTAGCAAGTTTGTATCATCACTAAGGTTAGATGTCTACCTAAGTGCCGCTTATAATATTTCGAGAAGTGAAAGTAGAGCACTTATAAAATCCGAGAATGTTAAGGTAAACTGGGGCAAAACATCGAAGGCTGACTATACACTTGAAGCTGGAGATGTGATATCAGTAAGAGGCAAGGGAAGAACTGTCCTTCATGAAATAGGGGCAATATCAAAGAAGGGGAGACTCAATCTGAAAATCAGAAAACTAGTATAATGGAGTGATCAAATGATAACACCTTTAGATATACAGAACAAGAACTTCAAGAAAAGTTTCAGGGGATTCAGTCCTAAGGAGGTTAACTCATTCCTCAATGAAATGATTGACGATTATGAGAGAATGTACAAGGAAAACATTGAAAACAAAGATAAAATAAATATGCTCAGAGATCAGATAAGACAATTCCAAACTATGGAGGAAGCTTTAAAGAGCACACTACTGGTGGCTCAGCAGGCTGCTGATGAGGTCACGGTTAATGCCAGGAATAAGGCAGAGATCATAATCGAGAATGCAGAGGACACCGGCAGGAGGATCATAGATCAATCAAGAGAAGATGTCAGGGCAATAAAGGAAGAGTATGACTATCTTCAAAAGGAATTATTTGTTTTTAAAACTAGATATGAATCGTTTCTAAAGTCACAGCTGTTGTCGCTGGAGGAGTACTATGCTAGTGAAAACAAGATAGAACAAGAAAATGGAACACAGGGAAAGACAGAAGTAAAGGATTAGAATGGAGGAGCGACAGCTCCTTTTTGTTCTGTATATTGAAATAAGGTAGGAGGAAAAACATTGGGATTTTTATTGGGAATACTGATTATAGTCGCTGATCAGGCAACTAAGTATTTATCATTTCAGTACCTTATGAACAAGAAACCAATAGTGTTGATTGAAAACCTTTTGGAGCTACATTTCGTGAAGAATTATGGTGCCGCATTTGGAATTCTTCAGAATCAAAGGTTTTTCTTTATCGCAATTACAAGTATTGTTCTTGTAGGGATGTCTGTGTACATGATTAGAAATAGAAATAAATTGACCCAGGTAGCTAATCTTGCGATGGGATTTTTATTGGGGGGAGCCCTTGGGAATTTGATTGATAGGATAAGATTGGGATATGTTGTGGATTTTATAAAGGTAGATCTTAGGATTTACGATTTTCCAGTTTTCAACATCGCAGACATATTCATAGTTCTTGGGACGGGTCTGTTAATTTATGTCATATTGTTTGATAAATATGAAAAAAGCATGGGTGATGTGCAGTGAAGGAAATAGAGATATATGTAGGTGAAGAGGATAATGAAAGGCTTGACTACTATCTTTCTCTTGAACTGGATGAAGTGTCACGTACCAGGATCCAAAAACTCATCAAGGACAAGCTAGTTAAGGTGAACGGAAATATTAAGAAATCAAGTTATCTTGTAAAGGAAGGGGATTCCATAACTGTGGTGTTTCCTGAGCCTAAAACTCTTGAAATCGTACCTGAGGATATCCCTCTTGAAATTGTATATGAAGATAAGGATCTGGCAGTCATAAATAAGCAGCATGGTATGGTTGTCCATCCTGCACCTGGAAATTATTCGGGAACCTTGGTCAATGCTCTTATGTTCCACATGGACAACCTTTCATCGATCAATGGCATTATAAGGCCAGGAATCGTCCACAGACTGGACAAAGATACTTCAGGCTTGCTTGTGATAGCCAAGAACGACAAAACCCATAGGGGCCTATCTGAACAGCTTAAACACCATGGGGTATATAGGGAGTATGTAGCACTGGTACATGGGAACATCAAACGTGACAATGGTACAATAGATGCTCCGATTGGACGGAATCAGAAGGATAGAAAGAAGATGTCCGTAACACATAAAAACAGTAAGGAAGCTATAACGCATTTTTCAGTGACAAAGAGATATGGCAAGTATACATTGGTAACACTGAGACTTGAAACAGGTAGGACACATCAAATAAGAGTTCATCTCTCTTATCTTGGAAATCCAGTTGTTGGTGATCCAGTTTATTCAAGTGGGAAAAATGAGTTTAATGTAATGAGGCAGCTTTTACATGCAAAAAAACTGGGTTTTCTACATCCGTCTTCAAAAAAAGAAGTAGAATTCTCCTGTGAGTTGCCGGAAGATTTCAAAGTGATATTGGCAAGGCTGGATAAGGAGGCACAATTATGATTGTAAAGGCCGTTATTATGGATGAAAGGGCGATAACCAGAGCAATTACCAGAATTTCAAATGAGATAATTGAAAGAAACAAAGGTGTAAAGGATCTTGTGCTGGTTGGGGTAAAGACTCGGGGTGTTCCTTTTGCAAGCAGAATTTCGAAAAAGATTTTTGAAATAGAAGGTGAAAAGGTCCCGGTATACACACTGGATATTAGCCTATACAGGGATGACCTTGCAGAAATCGGTGATCAACCTGTTGTAAATGAGACTTTCCAGGGTGAGATAAACGGCAAGAAAGTAGTGCTTATAGACGATGTCATCTATACTGGAAGGACCGTGAGGGCTGCTCTTGATGCATTGATAGACTTTGGTAGACCCAATAAGGTTCAGTTGGCAGTCCTTGTGGACAGAGGACATAGGGAATTTCCAATTAGACCTGATTATGTAGGTAAAAATGTTCCAACCTCAAGAAGTGAAGTAGTTGGCGTTAAGCTAATGGAAACTGATGACAAGGATGAAGTAGTAATAATGAAAAGATAGATAATTTGCGGGAGCAATTTACCTATCTTTTTTAGCTTGCGAAGTTAATTCAATTTCCTTCAGTATCCATTTTCAGCAGATCTACAATAGCAGGAGATGGACTGGCTACAATTGTTTTTTGGTTTTCATAAACTACAAGTCCAGTTTTACCATCCTTAGGCTTACGTACATATTTTTTCATTGTATAGTCGACCTCAACACTACCAGAATTTCTTCCCTTGCTGTAAAATGCGGCCAGAGTGCCGGCTTCATGCAGGGTTCTATCAGGGACATGCTTACCTTCGGTTTTGATGATTACATGGCTACCAGGAATACCCTTTGTATGCAGCCATATGTCTTCTTTCTTGGCTGTTTTCATGGTTAAAATTTCATTTTGTCTGTTGTTTCTTCCCACAAGTATTTCAAATCCATCTGAAGAAAAGAACCTCAATGGTCCCGTAAGCTTTCCCCTCTTATTTTTATTTTTCATACTTCTTCTTTGAATATAGCCTTCAATTATCAGCTCATCTTTGATTTCACCCAACTCAGTAACATCTGTTGCATTATCTAGACTCACAAGAACATGCTCAATGTAAGATATCTCTGCTTCAGTTTCTGGAATTTGTTCCATAAGTAGTTGATTAGCAGTTTTTAACTTTCCATACTTCTTATAGTAACGTTGGGCATTTTCGGCAGGACTGATCTTAGGGTCAAGAGGAACCTTTAACTCATTCAAATTCTCATCATAAAAATTTTCCAGAACAACATGGTCACTACCTCTTTGGATCCTGTGCAGATTGGATTGAAGAAGATCAGCATATATCTTGAACTTTTCTCTGTCCCTGCTATTCAATAATTCTTCTTTTTGCTTGGAAAGCTTGTTTTGTGCTCTTTCCAGCTTATTACCAAGAATCTTTCTCAAGGACGCAGATTTTTGTCGGACCCTGTCATTTGTGTCCTTTGATTTATATACAAAATCCAGCATTTGGGATACGCTGTCAGTATAAACTTGCTCCAGGCCGGTGTATTGAGTTAACGGAAGAGCATAAAATGCTACCACTTCATGACTATCATCGCCTAATATATAAACTGGCTTAAATTCCTGATTTTTAACATTCGTCATAAAATCATGCATTCCCTTGAAAAGTCTTTCCTTTTCATCATTAAGCAGGCTTAAAACCACTCTATCTGGTTCAAGTTCAGAAATGCTACAAATTTCTCTGCCAGCTAAAGGGCTCAATCCAGTAAAATTCTGATAAAGAAACTTGTAAATCTTCTGACTACCGTTACTTTTTTCAAGCTGATCATAAAAAATATCACGATTGAAATTCAGTGGATCCTTCTTGTTTTCAGATTCGATATATGAATATGAGTATCCCGGAAGGATTTGTCTTACTCTAGAAATTTCTGCTGGAACTCTCTTGATGGAATCGATAATTCTTCTGGATTCCTTATTAATAAGAATTATATTGCTGTGTTTTCCCATAATCTCGACTATTAACTCTCGCTCAGTGGGATTGCCCAACTCATCCTTCCCTGTTATTGTAAATATAACAACCCTATCCAAATGATGCTGGCTAATATCCAGTATTATGCTTCCTGATAAATGTTTCCTCAGAAGCATACAGAACATAGGAGGCGACAGTGGGTTTGATTTTGATGATTCTGTTAGATAGAGTCTGGGATTATTACTACTTGCAGACATCAATAGTCTATAGTTCTTACCTTTGCTGTATACCTGCAAAAGCAATTCATCCTTTTCCTGCTGGTATATTTTATCAACTCTTCCTCCGACTAACTTGCTATTTAATTCTGATACAACCGATCTGGTGACAATACCGTCAAATGACATCATATACCTCCATAAATTTTGTTATGAAATTAGTATATCATAAATCAATCAGTTGAAGAATCCACAAATAAATAGAGATCTAGGAATTAATAATATTAACAATTTGTAACAAAGTATGGATATTTATATTCATAGATGTATAATAGTCTATAACTCATTAATAATTAATTGTTTTATTTAAAAATAAGTTGCTTGGAATATCAAGTCTATAATCATTAAGGGAGGGGTTGCTTTGATAAGAAGTATGACTGGCTATGGCAAGGGAGAAGCTGAGAATCAGCTATATAAGCTGAAAATTGAAATTAAGTCGGTGAATCACAGATATTTGGATATAAATGTTAAACTTCCAAGATACTTGATTTATTTGGAAGAAGGTATCAAAAAACTCATCAAGGAGAAAATCAACAGAGGTAAGGTTGATGTTTTTGTCAGTTTTGACTTCGCTGATGCTTCTTCTGTGGAGGTAAAGGTGGATATTCCTTTGGCAAGAAGCTTTAAACAGGCACTGGAGGAGCTTAAGGTTGAGTTGGAAATTGAAGACAGCATAAGGTTAAACAATATCTTGTCCATTTCCGATGTTATTAAGACTGAAAAAAAGGAGCTTGACGAGGATCTTGTATGGGAAACCATAAAGGAATCGACAGAATCTGCTTTGAACAGAATTCTCCAAATGAGGGAGTATGAGGGAGGGCAGCTTAAACTTGACATCTTAAAAAAGTTGGATAATATCGTGGCAATTAGTGAAAGGATTGAAAAAAGAGCCCCTCTTGTGATAGAGGAGTATAAGGGGAAACTTAATGAGAGAATTCAATCAATTCTTGAGGACAAAACAATTGTGGATCCAGACAGGCTAGCAATGGAAGTAGCTATTTATGCCGATAAATCAAGTATTGATGAAGAATTGACAAGGCTAAAAAGCCATGTACTGCAGCTGAAGGCAATATTGTCTGAAGATGATGCAATTGGAAGAAAGCTTGATTTCTTGATACAGGAATTTAACAGGGAAGTAAATACCATTGGAAGCAAATCCAGTGATACAGAAATAGTTAAGGCAGTAGTTGAGTTAAAATCGGAGATTGAGAAAATAAGAGAGCAGGTACAGAATATCGAGTAGGAGGCATTAAAATGTTGGTATATTTCATTAATGTTGGCTTTGGTAATGTTGTTGCTTCCAATAAAGTTGTATCTGTGGTCAGTCCGGAATCTGCGCCTATAAAGAGACTGGTACAGGAGTCTAAGGAGCAGGGAACCTTGATTGATGCAACATATGGAAGAAGGACCAGAGCGGTGATTGTAATGGACAGTGGACATATTGTATTGTCCCCTTTGCAACCGGAGACTATTGCACATAGACTCCATACCAAAGAGGATGGGCATGAATAATTAAGAAAGATGGTGGGATATTATGGCAAAAGGTTTTTTATTAGTTCTATCAGGACCTTCAGGTAGTGGAAAAGGTACTGTAAGTCAAGCTCTTATGAAAAAGAGGGATGATATTGTATACTCAGTTTCTGCTACCACAAGAAAGCCTAGGGCAACTGAAGTGGATGGGGAGAACTATTTCTTCTACGATAAGGATGTATTTATGGATATGGTCCAAAACGGGGAATTTTTGGAGCATGCTTTTGTTCATACAAATTATTATGGCACACCAAAAAAGTTTGTTTTCGATCAGATAGATAAAGGTGAGATAGTATTGCTGGAAATTGATGTGCAGGGAGCGCTGCAAATCAAAAAGAACTATAAGGAAGCAGTATTTATTTTTCTACTTCCACCAACCATGGATGAGTTGAGAAATAGAATAGTAAAAAGAGGAACGGAATCTGATGAGGATATTGATACCAGATTCTCAAATGCCTTCAAGGAGCTGGATTTTGTAGGGGAGTATGACTTTTTTGTTGTAAATGATAAGGTTGATGCTGCTGTTGCAGATATTGAGGCAATTATTCATTCTGAAAAACTAAGGGTTAAGAGACATAGTGGAATCAAAGAGCAGGTAACAAGAAAGGGAGGTAATGGTAATGAACGATAAAATAAAGGAAAACTGTCTACCAAGTGAAAGCAGATATACTCTTGTGATGGTTGCTGCAAGAAGAGCAAGACAATTAGTGGAAGGCTCCACACCAAGAGTAGATACCAAGGCAAACAAACCTGTAACGATTGCTCTGGATGAGATAGCGGAAGGAAAGGTGGAATTCGAAAATCCTTCAGCTGGAAGTTTCAAGTAGGTGAGAACATGTTAAAGGATAAGCACATACTATTGGGTGTAACTGGCGGAATTGCTGCATATAAATCTGCTGATCTTGTGAGCAGACTAATTAAGGCTGGCGCAAAGGTGGATGTTGTTATGACTAAGGCTGCTACCGAATTTGTCAGTCCATTGACCTTTCAGACGATGTCGCAAAGCAGGGTTCATTTTGACATGTTTGGCCTGGAAAGCAACATGGAGGTTGAACATATTGCCCTTGCACAGAGACCGGATGTAATCCTCATCGCTCCTGCCACTGCAAACACAATTGGCAAAATTGCAAATGGTATAGCTGACAACATGCTCACCACTGTAACAATGGCTTCAACTGCCAGAATTATTTTTGCTCCGGCCATGAATACTAACATGTATCTAAACCCAATTACCCAAGAGAATATCAGGAAATTGAAAGATCTTGGGCATCTTTTCATGAATACAGGCGAAGGAAGGCTTGCTTGTGGAGATGTGGGGGCGGGGAAGATGGCTGAACCCGTTGAAATTGTTGAGTACCTGGAGGGTTATTTTACAGAAAAAGACCTGGTAGGCAAAAAGATAGTTGTTACTGCAGGCCCCACTATTGAGGCTATCGATCCTGTTAGGTATATAACAAACCACTCCAGTGGTAAAATGGGTTATGCCATAGCAAGAAATGCTTCAATGAGAGGCGCTGAAGTAGTACTAATATCTGGACCGGTTAATCTAGACCCACCGGCAGGTGTTAAGGTAGTTCATATAGAATCGACTAATGACATGATGGATGCTGTGAAGGAGTACTTTGACAGCTGTGATGCGTTGATTAAAGCTGCTGCACCCTCTGATTTTAGACCATTGAATTTCAGTGACAAGAAAATAAAAAAGAGAGATAATGATTCTGATACCATGTCGGTGGAGCTAACAAGAAATCCTGATATAGCTGGATATTTCGGTAAGATCAAGGAAAACAGGATAATGGTAGGATTTGCAGCGGAAACCAACGATATAGAAGAGTATGCTTTGTTTAAAATGAAGGAAAAGAATTTTGATTTCATAGTAGCAAATGATGTAACACAAGAAGGGGCTGGATTTAAAGGAGATACTAACATTGTAAGTATAATTGACAAATCCGGTATTCGGGAGGATTTGCCAATGATGACCAAGAATGATTTGTCCTCTTTGATACTGGACAAGGTGAAATCAATGTTTTTATATGTTTAATGCAAATTGAGGTGTTGTGTCAGAAGGGAGTTATTATATGAGTTTTGCAGAAATTATTATCGATCATAAATCCACCAGTGTGGATAGACGGTTTACCTATCATATACCAGATCAACTCCTTGATGATGCTAAGGTTGGAGTGAGGGTGGTTGTACCATTTGGTAGATACAACAAACCAACCATGGGAATAATTGTTGAAAAGACTGAAAACCTCAAGGCACAATTCAAGACCAAGGATATACTAAGAATACTTGATGATAAACCATTGATATCGGAAAAAAAACTTGAGTTGGCAAAATGGATTAAAGAGGAATACCTTTGTACTGGGTTTGAATCAATGCAGCCCATATTGCCACCAGGAGATTTCAGGGACATTTATACAATCGTAGAAGCTAGGGAGGATTTTATAGGATTTGACATTTTGTCTGAAAATGGAAAGAGAATTCTGTACCACCTTTTAGAGGTAGGGAAAATGGAGTATTCCCAACTTAGAAATCTATACAATGACAGCGGATTTAACAAGGAAATATCTCTTCTTGAAAAAAGTGGAGCTGTAAGGCTGAATCTGCAAGTCAGGATGAAGACCACAACCAGAGTTGAAAAACATATTGTTCCAAATTCCGATATATCGTATCTGAAGGGTATGGAGATTGTTGGAAAAGGTGCAAAAAAACAGCTTAAGATTTGGGAGTTTATTAACAAAACCAAGGAAACTCAAGTGAAAAAACTACTATTGGAATTTAACACGAGCCTCTCAGTACTAAAAGCCATGGAAAAGAAAAATCTGGTCAGGCTAGAAGATAGAGTAGTTTACGAAAGACCTATACCAAACGAAATTCCAAGCTATAAAAGAATTGAACTCAATTCAGAACAGAGGGTTGTTTTTGATGGTATAGTAAATTCACAAAATAATCTATCGCTTATTCATGGAATAACCGGTAGTGGCAAGACAGAAATTTATCTTCAGTTGGTGGAGGAGATGCTCCAAAGAGGTAAGAATTCAATAATACTAGTACCTGAAATATCCCTTACTCCACAAACTACAGACAGATTTGTTGGGAGATTTGGCAACCAGGTGGCTATACTGCACAGTAAGCTTACACAGCATGAAAGGTTTGATCAATGGAGAAGGATCAAATCAGGTGAATATAATATCGTTATTGGTGCGAGATCTGCTTTGTTCGCACCTTTCAACAATCTTGGACTTATAGTCATAGATGAAGAACATGAGAACACTTACAAATCCTCCAACAACCCAAAATACAGCACTGTAGAGGTTGCCAAAAAAATCGTTGAGCTGGAAGGTGCCAGGCTTGTTCTGGGTACAGCTACACCTTCTGTTGAGACATATTACAAGGCAAAATATGGTGAATTTCAATTATATGAGCTAAGGAATAGAGCCACAAGAAACTCCTTGCCTTCAATTAGGATCGTCGATATGAGAAATGAACTTCAAGAGGGTAATCGATCAATATTCAGCAGAGATCTTTATAATGAGATGGAAAAAACCCTTAAAGATAGAAATCAATTGATACTGTTTTTAAATAGAAGAGGGTACACAGGATTCATAACCTGTAGAAGTTGCGGCTATGTTGCCAAATGCAATAATTGCGACATCAGTCTTACCTACCACAGATCCACCAATAGGCTTAGGTGTCATTATTGTGGTGAAACACACGCGGTTCCAACTTCATGCCCATCATGTGGAAGCAGTTATTTCAAAAGCTTTGGAATCGGAACTGAAAGAGTTGAAGAGGAAACTAGGAAGCTTTTTCCAAATGCAAGGGTCTCTAGAATGGACAGTGATAATATTAAGACCAGAGATGATTATGAGATAGCATTGGAATCAATGAAGAAAAAAGAAATAGATATTTTGATTGGAACTCAAATGATTTCAAAGGGGCTTGATTTTCCTTCTGTAACCTTGGTTGGAATAATTGCTGCTGATACCACTCTTAACTTACCTGATTTCAGAGCTCCTGAGAGAACTTTTCAACTTATTACCCAGGTAGCGGGAAGGGCTGGGAGAGGAGAGGTTGAAGGGAATGTGATTCTGCAAACTTACAACCCTGAGCATTACAGCATAACAGCGGCTATGGATAATAATTACAAGGAGTTCTTTCGAAGTGAACTGGACCTCAGACGGGAGTTTGGTTATCCTCCGTATAAAGAGATAGCTACAGTTACCCTGTTTGGCAGGAATAATCAGAAAGTTATGGACTCCATTGAAAAATCATCATCTGCACTAATTGATTTGGTGAGGGAATCAGGTTTGATGGATATTGAAGTTCTTGGTCCAAATCCTGCACCTTTAGAGAAGATCAATAACAATTACAGATGGCAGATTTTATTAAAATTTGGTTACAATCATAGTAAAGATATAAGGGATATAATACGTAGGGTATATACTATAGATAAGGGTAATTTAATTGAAGATGAAGTAAAAACAAGCATAGACATCAACCCGAACAGCATATTATAAAGTGAATTAGAAGGAGGACTGAAATGGCATTGCGGAAAGTTAGGTTGGACGGGGATCCAATATTAAGAAAAAGATCCAGGGATGTATCTGAAGTAGATGATAGGATATTACAGCTTCTGGATGATATGGTTGAAACCATGAGACATGAGAATGGTATCGGTCTCGCAGCTCCCCAGGTAGGTATTTTAAAGAGAGTAATAACAATAGATGTTGGAGAGGAGCCAATTAAGGCAATAAATCCAGTGATAGAAGAAGAAGAAGGTTCAGTAGAGGGTCTGGAAGGTTGTTTGTCTGTCCCAGACTTGGCAGGGACAGTGGCTAGACCTGAAAGTATAACTGTTACATTTATGAATGAAAAGGGAGAGCAGATAAAAATGAAGCCGTCTGGCTATCTGGCCAGAGTTTTCTGCCATGAAATAGATCATTTGGACGGTATTTTGTATACTGACAAAGCAAAAGAGGTTCATGAAAATATTGCTGAGGATGATGAAATATAATGAAGATAATCTATATGGGGACTCCAGAGTTTGCAGTTAAGGCATTGGAAAGTATACATTCAGAAGGTCATGAAGTTCTTCTTGTCATAACGCAGATTGACAAGAAAAGAGGAAGAGGGAAAAAATTACAGCCCACACCTGTTAAGGAAAAGGCGATTGAACTTGGACTTGAAGTATACCAGCCAGATGACATCAATTCAGACGAGTCATATGACCGAATATCTGCACTTGAACCGGATTTTATTGTTGTAGCAGCGTACGGTCAGATTCTAAAGAAGAGAATCCTTGAAATACCAAAATATAATTGTCTAAATATACACGCTTCACTACTTCCAAAGTACAGAGGTGCGGCTCCAATAAACTGGGCAATAGCAAACGGGGAAGATACAACTGGCATAACTATTATGAATATGGAAGAAGGACTAGATACTGGTGCAATGGTCCTACAAGCTGAAATTCCCATTAATTGGGAAGATGACTCAGAGATTATTCACGATAAGCTATCTCTTTTGGGTGCCAAGCTGATAATCGATGCAATAGAGCTTATAGTGTCTGGAAAAGCTGAATTCATTCCTCAGAAGCATGAAAAATCAAGTTACGCACCGATTATGTATAAAGGTGTCGGAAATATTGATTGGACCAAGACCGCGAATGAGATCTACAAGAAAATTATGGGTCTAAAGCCTTGGCCTTCTGCTTTTACGGAATACAAAGGTCAAAAGATAAAAATCCACAAAGTTGAAGTTGAAATAAAGAAGCATGAACATTCACCAGGGACAATAACAGAGGTTGATCCAAATGGAATAAGGGTGGCAGTATCAGATGGTTTTGTAATAATAAAAGAGCTCCAATTCCCAGGTAAAAGATCCATGTCCGTTAAGGAACTGTTGTTGGGGAATGATATTGAAGAGGGTTATATATTTTAGAGAAGAGGGATACTAATGTATACAGGTATTTATGGAAGTTCATGGATGATTTTTGTTTTGCCAGCGATCTTATTTGCTGGTTATGCACAAATGAAGGTTAAAACCACTTTTTCACAGTATCTTAAAGTTCCCAGTGAATCGGGGATGACTGGCGCTCAGATTGCCAGACATATCCTGGATAGGAATGACCTGGGAGATATTCCAATTGAGGCAGTTAGGGGAAACCTTACAGATCACTATGATCCAGGAAAGAGAGTAATAAGGTTGTCACAGAATGTTTATTCAGGCAGCAGCATAGCATCTGTAAGTGTGGCCGCCCATGAGGTAGGTCATGCAATACAGCATGCTGAGGGCTACTTTCCATTGATTCTCAGAAACAATATAGCACCGATAGCAAGCTTTGGATCAAGATTGGTTTGGGTATTCATAATATTGGGCTTTATCATAAGCCCATTCTTCATCGATGTTGGAATAGCATTGTTTCTTGCCGCAGTATTGTTTCAGATTGTTACACTTCCTGTGGAGTTCAATGCAAGTAAGAGGGCGATGAGGAGTTTAGAGGAAGGGTTGATTCCTGCTCAGAGTATAAAGCCTGCGAAGAAGGTCTTGAATGCAGCTGCATTGACATATGTTGCGGCTACCATAGTTGCTTTAGCAGAGCTTTTGAGATTGCTGGCTATAAGCGGAAGAAGGAGATAAGGGGGGAATTATCCCCCTTTTTTGGAGGGTTGAGATGTTAAGTGTAAGAGACGCAGCAATAAGAGTTCTGTCAGAAATTGAGAATGAAGGTAAATTTTCCAACAAGATACTCCAAGAATACTCAGAATCAGACCTATCCAAGGAAGATTTGAGACTTCTAAGAGAGCTTGTATATGGTGTTGTTGAGAATAGGATGTACATCGACAGAATAATAAAATCTGCTTCCAATGTAAAAATGAAGAAAATCCATCCAATGATACTTCAGATATTGAGAATAGGAGTCTACCAGATTGGATTTATGGATAGGATACCAGCACATGCGTCGATAAATGAATCAGTTAAATTGGCAAAAAAGTATGGACACAAGGGAACGATAGGTTACGTAAATGGAGTTTTAAGGAGGGTTGAGAGAGAAAGTGAAAAATACTTTACCAATGATGAGCCAGTGACAGTGGAAGAACTGGCAATAAGATACTCCCATCCGGTGTATCTGGTAAAGCTGTGGAATGATCAATACGGATTGGAATTTACTAAGGATCTTTTAAAGGCTAACAACTCTAGACCACTGCTTAGCATAAGAGTTAATACATTAAAGGTAGAGAGGAAAGAACTAATAGATAGATTGAGTAAATATAATCTTGAACTCATGAGGGGAGAGCTGTCTGAAGATTGTATAAAGGTTGCAAACCCAGAAAATATTACGGAAACTAAAGAATTTAAAGACGGTTTGTTTACAATTCAGGATGAGAGCAGTATGATGGTTGCTGAAACTGCATGTCCAAAGGAGAATGATTTGGTTTTGGATGTGTGTAGCGCCCCTGGTGGCAAAGCTACACATATTGCTCAAAGAATGAACAATACGGGTAGGATTATTGCGAGAGATCTGTACACTCAAAAGATCGACCTTGTAATGGAAAATGCAACAAGACTTGGTGTAGATATCATAGACGGCGAGGTTTATGATGCTTCCATGTTCGATGAATCTTTGAGAGACTTAATTGATATCTGCATTGTTGATGCTCCCTGCTCTGGCTTTGGATTGCTCAGAAGAAAACCTGATATTAAATTCAATAGAAAGCCGGAAGATGTGGATGTGCTGATAAAACTACAGTCTGATATACTGGATAAATCTGCCGGGTATGTTAAATCTGGAGGGAAGCTTATATATAGCACCTGCACGCTAAATATGGAGGAAAATCTAAACCAGATAAAAAGATTTTTGGATAGGAATAGTAGCTTTAAGTTGGAGCCAATTGAATTCCCCGGTGGGAATATGTTGAGTGATACACAAAAACAAGGTTATATTGAATTGTATCCACACAGACATGGGACGGATGGATTTTTTATTGCGAGTATGATAAAAGCATAGATGTCTGATCGAAAAAAAATAGTTTATGGAATCATGGTATAATATGAACGGAGAGTTGAAATATATGGAATTAAACAGTATGACCCACAACAAATTAAAGGAAATAATCACGCAAAGAGGCGAAAAAGGATTTAGGGCTGAACAGATATTTAGGTACTTTCATCAGCAGGATGGACAGGGTATAATGGAGATGGGACAAGTACCTCTAAGTTTGAGGGAGGAGTTAAGCTCTAGCTACACTGTAAACAACATAAAAATACTTCACAAGTTTAAATCCGAGTCTGATGGCACTATAAAGTATTTATTTTTACTTCCAGATGATAATATCATAGAAAGCGTTGTGATGGGCTATGCTCATGGATATTCTCAATGTATATCAACACAGGTGGGATGTAAAATGGGATGTAGTTTTTGTGCCTCCACAAAGGATGGTCTTGTCCGGAATCTTACTGCTGCTGAAATGGCAAATCAGATATATGAGGCCGAGAAAGACCTTGGCGTAAGAATATCCAATGTTGTTTTAATGGGTAGTGGTGAGCCTTTGGACAATTATGAAAATGTAGTGGACTTTTTTGATATAATCAATAGTAAATTAGGCAGAAATATTAGTTTAAGGAGTATAACCTTATCTACCTGTGGAATTATTCCTGGAATTTATAAACTTGCCCAAGAAAATATTCCAATAACACTTTCCATCTCTCTTCACTCTCCATTTGACGAAAAGAGAGCAGAAATAATGCCAATAGCAAAAAAATACTGTTTAAAAGATTTGATGGAAGCTTTAAGACACTATTCAGATACGACAAACAGAAGAATTACTTTTGAGTATACCCTGATAAAGGGAACAAATGATGGTGAAGAGGAAGCAAAGGAAATAGCCAGGTTACTGAATGGTATGTTGGCTCACGTGAATCTTATACCTTTAAATCCAATAAGGGAGTACAATGAAGGAAGGCCAGACAAAAATCATGTTCTAAAATTCCAGTCAATGCTAAAGAAGCTAGGAGTTGCAACCACCATTAGACGAGAAATGGGTTCAGATATCAGTGCGTCATGTGGTCAGCTCAGACGAAGCGTACTGGAGGAAAAATAATAACGAGGTGATATCGTGAAGTTTGGAGCATCCAGTGATATAGGATTGGTAAGATCAATCAACCAGGATAGTTACTACATACCTGTAAATACTGCACTGCCTTTATTTATGGTAGCAGATGGTATGGGTGGACACAATGCTGGTGAAATTGCCAGTGTTATGGCCATTGACAAGATTAGGGAATGGATGGCGGAGAATAGCACGGACCTGACTAATGTAAGAACCATAAAAAAATCAATAGTGAAGAGTGTGGAATATGCAAATAGGCATATATATAATCATGCTAAGGAGATTGAAGGCTGCAAGGGAATGGGAACAACTTTGACAATGCTATATGTGTTTGATGATAAGATTGTGGTTGGGCATGTAGGAGATAGTAGAGCCTACTTGATAACTTCGAATGAAATATCACAGATGACACAGGATCATTCATTGGTTCAACAGCTACTTGTGGAGGGAAAGATTTCGAAGAGAGAGGCAAAATCACATCCCCAAAAGAATGTTATTACTAGAGCTGTTGGAACTAGCAGTGATATTGAAGTTGATGTTTTAACTTTGGATATCAAAAAAGACGATATTGTGATATTATGTAGCGATGGACTTACAAATATGGTTGCCGAGGAAGAGCTGAAGGATTTATTCATAGATGAAACCGACATACAAAAGGCTTGCGAAAAGGCAATTGAAGGAGCAAAGTTAAAAGGTGGCAGCGACAATATTACTGTTTTGGGAATTAGATTTTAACTGAGGTGAAGATGATGATAGGTAAAATGCTTGGAAATAGATATGAGATAATTGAACAAATTGGAAGCGGAGGCATGGCTTATGTGTATAAGGCTAAATGTCATTTGCTTGATAGGTTTGTAGCCATTAAGATTTTAAAGGAAGAATTTACAAATGATGAAGATTTCATAAGGAAGTTCAGAAGGGAATCTCAGGCTGCGGCAAGTCTTTCTCACCCCAATATTCTGAACATATATGATGTAGGGTCAGAAGAACAGGGCGATAAGAGAGTCCAC
The DNA here is from genome assembly GCF_046224405.1 of Gudongella ferriphila. Lineage (NCBI taxonomy): Bacteria > Bacillati > Bacillota > Tissierellia > Tissierellales > Tissierellaceae > Gudongella > Gudongella ferriphila. The sequence goes on from NZ_JBJXRK010000003.1 coordinate 59,360, forward strand.
TATATAGTAATGGAATATATCAAGGGTAAAACTCTGAAAGAAGTTATAGTGGATAATGACAAGTTAAAGATAGATCAGGCGTTATATTATGCCTCACAAATAGCGGAAGCACTTTCAAATGCACATAAGAATCATATAATTCACAGAGATATCAAACCACATAATATAATGATTACTGAAGATAACAGAGTTAAGGTAACTGACTTTGGAATTGCAAGAGCTGTTACTTCCTCCACAATCACAACAACTTCAAGCGTTTTGGGATCAGTCCACTATTTTTCACCCGAACAGGCAAGAGGAGGATATACAGACGAAAAATCAGACATTTACTCGCTAGGTATTGTAATGTATGAAATGATGACAGGGAAAGTCCCTTTTAATGGTGATACTCCTATTGGTGTGGCATTGAAGCATGTTCAAGAGGAAATTGTTCCACCTGCGGATGCTTCAACAGATATACCCAAAGAAGTAAATGACATAATAATGAAATGTGTAATGAAAAGACAAAGTGACAGATACCAAAATGTTGATGAATTATTGAGAGACCTAAGAGCATATATAGAAACCAGGACTGTACCAGAAAATAAGTCAATGGAAGAGACCAGTGATATGACTAGGGTCATACCAGCTGTTGGTCCAGATACAGATTCTTCAAGGGGACAGAGAGTGAGCAGAAACAGGAAAAAGAAGAATGACAAGAATAAGGCATTTGTAGTTATAGCAGCTATTCTAGCAGCCTTTATATTGGCTACAGGTATTTTTGCTGGTTACATGAGATTAAGAGATAACATTTCAGCGAATAATGATATTATGATGCCTTCTTTGATTGGTATGACACAGGAGGAAGCGTTAATAATTGCACAAGAAGAAGGTTTCCAGCTAAATGTTGTGGATAGTGTGCTAAACTCTGAATATGAGGCAGGTAGGATCATCTCACAGAATGTAGATGAAGGAGTTAGGATAAGACCAGGGTATCCGGTTTCAGTTACTGTTAGCTTAGGCTCTGATTTGGTATCAGTTCCTCTTTTGGTGAACAGAACACTGACTGAAGCAGAGGCCATACTCAAGGAAGCTGGATTAAGGATGAATGTTGAGTATGCTTTTTCTGATACCGTACCATTGGATGTTGTCATGGAACAAAGTATAGAGTCATTTACAGATGTGGAACCAAACACTAGAATTGACCTGATGGTAAGCAAGGGTGAGGAAGTAAGTGAAGTAATTATGATACAGTTGATTGGGACTCAAATAAGTAAAGCAATGAATGATATTGTTGCAATGGATCTCGTAGTTGGAGAAGTAACCTATGAACCAAACAATGATGTACCTGCAAATGAGGTAACATGGCAATCCTATGATGCCGGTACGACTCTTGAAACCAAAACAGCTGTAGACCTGTATGTTTCATCAGGACCATCTCCTGAACCAGCACCTGTAGAGGAGCCACAGGATACGGACGATGAACAGCCCCAGGTAGGGGAAGAAAGTAGTTTCACGTTTACATTGACTCCGTTTACTGATAGAGATGATACAGAGGTAACCATCTTTAGAAAACAGGGTGGAGACCCCACCATGGTATATTCTGCAACTCATAAGGCTAGTGACGGTGCATTCCAAGTTACTGTAGAGGGATTGCCAGGAGCGCAATTTGAGATTTATTATGATGGGATATATCAATTTACTAGAGTAAAAGAGGGTTGATTATGAATGAAGGGACTATCATAAAAGGCATTGGCGGATTCTATTATGTTCAGACTGAGACTGAAGTTGTACAATGTAGGGCCAGAGGCATATTCAGGGAAACTAACATAACACCGCTTGTTGGTGACAGGGTAAGAATTAGAATAAGTGAAGAAGATGGGAATGGATATATCGAAGAGATATTTGAAAGGGAATCCGTTTTACTCAGACCACCAGTTGCCAATGTAACACAGGCTGTAGTTGTCTCTAGCATCAAGAACCCTGAACTTAACACCTGGCTCCTTGACAGGATGCTTGTAATGGCCGAAGAACAGGAGCTGGAAGTGTTGGTATGCATCAACAAATGCGAGCTCGACCGGGATGGAGCCAAACAAATGGAGTCTATTTACACTGGGGCAGGATACAACACTGTACTGACAAGTGTTAAGGAACAGGAGGGGCTTGCGAAGCTAAAGAACTTCATGGAGGATCACATAAGTGTATTTGCCGGACCATCTGGTGTTGGGAAGTCTTCTTTGCTGAACTCAATCAATTCAAATTACGACTTGGAAATAGGCAAAATAAGCCTTAAGACATCAAGAGGAAAGCATACAACTAGGCATGTGGAGTTGTTGAAGCTAAACAATAATGCCTATGTGTTGGATAGTCCTGGATTCAGCTCCCTTAATCTGGATTTTATTGAAGATGAAACTCAACTTAGATTCTATTTCAAGGACATAGAAAAGTATAATGATCAATGCAAGTTCTCCAGCTGTATCCATGTGAACGAGCCTGGATGTGCTGTTAAAGATGCTGTTGAATCAAACATTATAAGTCGCGAAAGGTACAAAAATTATTTAATGATGATTGAAGAAATTAAAAACAGAAAGAGGAGATATTAGTATGGCGAAATTGGCACCTTCATTGCTTTCTGCAGATTTTTCAAAGCTAGGAGAGGAAATAGCACTAATTGATAATAGTGGAGCAGACTATGTACATCTGGATGTTATGGATGGTATTTATGTTCCAAATATAACCTTTGGAGCACCAGTAATAAAGAAGATTCGTGGAACTACAAAATTACCATTTGATGTTCATCTAATGGTTGATAGGCCAGAAAGATTTATTGATGATTTTGCAGATGCAGGTTCAGATATAATTACCGTTCATCCTGATGCATCAATTCATCTGCACAGAACCCTTCAGTCAATTAGGGAAAGAGGGGTCAAAGCGGGGGTTTCACTTAATCCTTCTACACCATTGAATGTGTTGGAACACATTATGGATGATGTTGACCTTATTCTTATAATGTCAGTTAATCCAGGATTTGGTGGACAAAGTTACATACCTGCAATGACCGAGAAGATCAAAAAACTTAGAAATCTTATTTTAAGGTCAGGAAATGATATTATCCTTGAGGTAGATGGAGGGATAAAACTTGATAATGCAAGAGAGATAATTGATGCGGGAGCTGATTTAATAGTAGTTGGTTCAGGAATATTCAATGCTCAGGATGTGGAACAAAGAATTGGAGCTTTTAAAAAAATTATTGACTAAAATTATCAGAAAATATGTATGATTATTGAGAATTATATGTTAATATGGTATTATATAATCAACAAGAGAATATTTACAGCACTGGGGGAGCTTTAGCTGAGAGAGATCTGATCTCGACCCTTAAGACCTGAACTAGGTAATTCTAGCGGAGGGAAGTGTGTATAGAAATTATACTCATTGCCTCATAGCAATGGGTTTTTTTGTACCATCTTATGCTGTTATATTCAAACCAATTAAGGAGGTTTAATATAATATGGAAGAAAAAAGAAGTAAGGTATTGATGTTGACCGAAGGTGGAATGATGATCGCCTTGTCTGCTCTCTTGAGCTATATTAGGATCTATCAGGCTCCTAACGGTGGAAGTGTTACTGCTGGAAGTATGATACCAATCATGATTTTTGCAATAAGGTGGGGTCTTGGCCCTGGTTTGGCAGTTGGAGCAACCTATGGATTGCTGGATTTCATACTTAAACCGTATTTCGTGCACCCATTGCAGCTGCTTTTCGATTATCCATTTGCATTTGGTTCATTGGGCCTAGCTGGAATCGCGTATGTGCTTACAAAGAAAAAAGGCAAGTCAGGCTATGGTTCAGTATTGCTGGGAGTGTCGTTAGCGATACTGGGAAGACTAGTATTCCATGTATTGTCCGGGGTAGTGTTCTTTGCTGAGTACGCTGGGGATCAAAATCCATGGATCTACTCCATCGTATATAATGCCACTTACCTTGTACCAGAATTGATAATATCAATGATAGTAATGATAGTTGTGTGGAAGCCGATACAGAAATTTATCAGGTAAGGATGATTATATGAAGGGATTGATAGCGGCAGGCGGTACTGGCTTGAAGAGCGAACTCTTGCTTGAACTTTGCAAGGATGCAGATGTTATTGTTGCGGCTGACAGTGGAATATACAATTTGAAAGAAGATATGTGCAAAGTTGATTTCTTGATAGGCGACTTTGATTCCATTTTTGACAAGAGCCTGTTTGAAGACCTTAGCCAATCGATCCAGGTAATTGAATTCCCTGTTGAAAAAGACAAGACTGACACAGAGCTTGCAATTGACTTCCTGGTTGAAAAGGGCTGCTTTGAAATAGTAATTATTGGAGCGATTGGCAGTAGAATGGATCATTCAATATCAAATATATACCTGCTTAGAGCATTCCACAAAATGGGTATAAGAATTAAAATAATTGACAATAACAATGAAATTTCATATCTTTGTGGAGAAAAGCAGCTGATTAAGGAGATGGGTTATTACTATTCAATACTCCCAGTGGGTCCTGAAGGTATAACAGTAACATTAGAAGGATTTCATTATCCATTAGAGAAAGAACTGATCCAGTACGGTTCAAGCTTGGGGATAAGCAATTATATCGAAGAGGATGTAGGAAGGATTACCGTTCACAACGGGGAAGGGTTTCTTATCAAGTCCAGAGATTAATTTGCACAACAAAAAAGCTTATTATGAGATAATCATAATAAGCTTTTTACTCTTGTAAGTATGGATTAAATGGCTCTTTGAACATAACCAGATCTCAAGCATCTTGTACATACGTTGATTCTCTTGACTGATCCATTTACTACTGCCTTTACTCTTCTTATATTTGGAGCCCATGTTCTTGAACTCTTTTTATTTGAGAAGGTCACCTTATTTCCAAATACCTTACTTTTTCCGCAAATTTCACATTTCTTAGACATGAAAACACCTCCTTAATTCCTGACAGGTATAATGTTTTTAATATTCATTCTCTGCAACATATTATATTTTAACACAAGATATTATAGAATTGCAACATAATATTATGAAATATTGTTGTTTTAGTTGAACAATCATCCTTAATCATGTAAAATAATATGGATAAGAGTAAAACACGGGGAGGAATAGTTATGCCAGTCAAAACGAAGTCTGAATTTGGAAATCTAAATATAAATGATAACGTGTTTGCATCTCTTGCTGGAATATCAGCAATGGAAAGCTATGGAATTGTTGGAATGGCCTCCAAGGATGCAAAAGATGGTTTCTTTGAATTATTGAAATCAGATTCACTGACTAAGGGAATTAAAGTATATATCAAGGACAACCTTATTACAATAGATATGTACGTTATATTGGAGTTTGGAGTGAAAATCTCTGTGGTTTGCAAGAATATAATTGACAGAGTTAAATTCAATATAGAGAACTTCACCGGATTGAAGGTAGACAAGGTTAATGTCTTTGTCCAAGGAATCCGAGTCGACAAGTAATTAGGAGGCCAATGATGAATACTAAAACAATTGATGGATATAAGTTAAAGGTAATTTTGGAAAGTGCAGCAATTAAACTTGAAACAAACAAGGATGAAGTAAATTCACTTAATGTATTCCCTGTACCTGATGGAGACACAGGAACAAATATGCTTTTGACAATGAAATCTGCTTTAAAACAGGGACTTGATGTAGGTGAGAACAATGCATACAAGGTAGCACAGGCAGCAAGCCAGGGCTCACTTATGGGAGCTAGGGGAAATTCTGGTGTAATACTGTCGCAGCTATTCAGAGGATTTGCATCTGGCCTTGATGAAAAGGAAGAAATCGACATACCAACATTTGCACAGGGGTTGAAGAAGGCAGCAGATACTGCATACAAGGCAGTAATGAAGCCAACAGAAGGTACAATATTGACCGTTGCGAGAGAATGTGGAGAGAAAGCTATGTCAATTTGTAAAAATAGCGATGATATGGTGAGTTTTCTTGAAGAGGTTCTAGAACATGGAAACGAAATATTAAGAAAGACACCTGAAATGCTACCTGTACTTAAGCAGGCTGGTGTAGTTGATGCTGGTGGCAAAGGGCTCCTATATCTAATTGAAGGTGCACTTGAAGCGATTTCTGATGAAAAAAGGTCCCTGGTAGCATCTGAAAATTCCCAGGTAATGGAGGTTGAGGTCAAGGCAAGGAAAAGGGAACACATTGATACTGATGATATTGAGTTTGGCTATTGTACCGAATTTATGATAAACACCAGTTATGGAGATGTTGAGGAGTTTAGGGAACAAATATCCTCGAATGGAGATTCCTTGCTGGTTGTTGGCGGAGAAGGCCTTATAAAAGTTCATATCCACACCAACAATCCTGGTGATGTTCTTGAAAAGGCATTGAAGCTAGGTGAACTCAGTGACATTAAGATTGACAATATGAGGTATCAGCATGAAGAGGTTCTCTTAAAGGATGAGCTTTCCAGAATAAATGAAACAAGCCATAAGGCGGTTGACCAAGAAGTTAAGAAGTATTCAATCATTGCAATATCAATGGGTGAAGGGATAGATGAACTATTCAGGGATATGAATGTTGATACAATAGTATCCGGCGGTCAGACAATGAACCCAAGCACTGAGGATATACTCTCCGCAGTGGAAAGCACAAATGGGGAGCATGTGATAATACTTCCCAACAACAGCAATATAATCCTAGCAGCAGAGCAAACTAAACATTTAAGTGATCGTAGCATTAGTGTAGTACCGACAAAATCAATTCCACAAGGTATAGCTGCATTGCTTGTTCTCGACGAGGATGCCGAGATTGAATCAAATATTGAAAATATGATCACAGCAATTGAAGAGGTAAAGACTGGCCAGGTGACTTTTGCAGTAAGGGATACTGATTTCAATGGTACTTCCATAAAGAAAAATGATATCATAGGTCTTTCAGACAAGGATATACTTGCTGCTGGCAGCGACATAAACAAGGTATCCCAACAGCTTGTTGAAAAACTGGTTGATGAGGATTCCTCGATAATTACCATTCTGTATGGAAGTGATACAACCCAGGAGCAGGCTAAAGAGCTAGCTGAAATGCTTGAAGAAAAATTCAGTGACCTGGATATCGAGGTAGTATTTGGTGGGCAACCACTTTACTATTATTTATTTGCCATTGAATAACCCTGCCTTCTGGCAGGGCTTATTTTTTAGCGCGAAATCAACATTGATGTTCTCGCGGAATTATGGAATCCCAAATACTGGAGGAAAGAAAAGCAAAAAAGAGTCCATCAGTTTATCATGGGATAGATGATTAAGAAAACCAGTGGAGGTGAAGATGTGTCTGTTTTAAGCACTTCAGTGCAATACATAAAGGGAGTGGGGCCAAAGAAAGCATACAGGCTTAAGCGGATTGGATTGGAAACCGTCGAGGATGTTCTATATTATCTGCCAAAGGATTATGAAGATAAAAGAAAGATATCTTTGCTTGCCAGCGGTACCATCAACGAAAAAGGTCTTTACAAGGTTACAGTGAGCGCTCGACCAATAGTCACCAGACCAAGAAAAGGACTTACAATCCTAAAGGTTCATATTAAGGATAGCTCCAGTGAAGCTCACCTAATTTGGTTTAATCAGGAATATCTCCGTGACAAGCTCATACCTGGCAGGGAGTATTTGGTATATGGAAAATTGAAGAAGGATTCCTACGGATTACAAATTCAGAATCCAGAGCTTAAGCCATGGGATGATAAAAATCACGATCAAGTTATTACTCCAGTCTATGGTCTGACAGAAGGAATAACAAACAAGGATATGATCAAGATCGTAAGATTCGTTCTTGATAATTATTTGGGGAGCATAAGAGATATTCTCCCTGAAAATATATCTTCTAAATATGGGTTCACTCATAAAAGGGATGCAATTTTGCAGCTGCATTTCCCAAAGTCTCCGAAATCTATGGTCAAAGCAAGAAACCAGCTTGCCTTTGAAGAACTGCTGATTCTGCAGCTGGGGTTGTTAAGGCTTAAGAAAGATAGTTCACAAAGCGAATCTAGCATTATTATGCCAAAGCATAGCCTTATAGATGTCTTTATAGATAACCTCAATTTCAACCTCACAGGTGCTCAAAACAGAGTATTGGAGGAAATTTTGAATGATATGGGCAAAGACAATCAAATGAATAGACTTGTTCAAGGAGATGTTGGTTCAGGGAAAACCATAGTTGGAATAGTTGCCATGTATAATGCTGTACTAAACGGTTACCAGGCAACTATGATGGCACCCACGGAAATTCTGGCCACTCAACACTATGAAACCTTGGTGGATGCCTTCAGGGGCCATGATATAAATGTTGGATTCATTTCCGGGAATCAGTCTAAAAAGGAAAAGGACATGGTTCTTCAAGGACTTAAAGAAGGAGAAATAGATGTTATAGTAGGAACACACGCACTGATTCAATCAGATGTAACTTTTAAAAACTTAGGTTTAGCAATAACTGATGAACAGCACCGTTTTGGTGTCAGACAAAGACTTTCACTATCAGACAAGGGATTGTCTCCGGATGTCATCGTAATGACCGCCACTCCAATTCCCAGAACCTTGGCCTTGATTCTGTATGGGGATCTGGACATATCCATTATAGACGAGCTGCCTCCTGGTAGACAGCAAATAAAAACCTATGCAGTTGATAGTTCAATGGAGAGCAGAATATATAATTTCATAATCTCCCAGATAAAAGAGGGAAGACAAGCGTATATAGTATGTCCATTAATCGAGGAGTCCGAAAAATTAAATGCTGTTTCCGCAGAAGAGTTATTTGAAAAATTAAAAGACGGAGTTTTTAATCAACAGAGGGTTTCTTTATTACATGGAAGGATGAGTCAAAAGAATAAGGATTCCATCATGATGGAGTTTAAGAACGGTAATATCGATGTCATAATTTCAACAACTGTAATAGAGGTAGGTGTAAATGTTCCCAATGCCAGCATTATGTTGATTATGAATGCAGAGAGATTTGGGCTTGCCCAGCTTCACCAGCTCAGGGGTAGAGTGGGAAGAGGTGCATACCAGTCACATTGTATACTGGTGAACAATAGCTACTCAAAATTAAGCCGGGAGCGAATGAGAATTATGCAATCGACCAATGATGGTTTCAAAATATCTGAAAAGGATTTGGAATTGAGAGGTCCAGGAGAATTTTTCGGTACAAGACAGCATGGCATTCCGGAGCTTAGGATTGCAAATCTTATCAGGGATATTGAAATATTGAAGGCTGCTCAGAATGAAGCAATCAATATTATCTCAGAAGAGGACTGGGATATGGGTGAAGAGTACAAGGAAATAAGAGAAAGTATCAATGGTTTATTTTACAATGGATCGGATGAAATTATATTCAATTAGGTTTTAATATGGTAAAATCTGTGATAAAATGTTACCAAAAGTAGGTGATTAGTAGTGCGAGTAATATCGGGAAGCAGAAAGGGTCATAAGTTAATAGCTCCCAAAGGTAACTCTGTAAGGCCTACAGAGGACAGGGTCAAGGAATCACTGTTTAACATTTTGTCCCCGCTAAAAAAAGAGTCAATGGTATTGGACTTATTCGCCGGCAGCGGAGGGATAGGGATAGAATTTTTAAGCAGGGGTTCAAAAAAAGTGTACTTTGTAGATAGGAATACTGATAGCATCAGAGCCATTAAAAAGAACCTGGAGCACACCAAACTGATGGATTGCTCCGAGGTGATAAAGGGAGATGCAAGAGGTGTAATAAAGCAATTTAAACTAGACCAAATGGTGTTTGACTACATTTACATTGACCCACCGTATGCAGAAGTGGAGTTGTTTCATAAGATACTTCAGCTAATTGCTGATGGAGGCATACTATCACATGATGGAATGATAATTGTGGAACATGACAAGTCCATGTTGTTGAGCAAAAACTATGGAGATATTGAGATGTTTGACAACAGAAACTATGGAAGCAAGGAAATGACCTACTACAGAAATAAGGGAGTGACAGTATGAGAGTGATTTATCCAGGCAGCTTTGATCCGGTTACAAACGGCCATCTTGACATTATTCAAAGATGCTCTGAAAGGTTTGACCAGGTAATAATTTCTGTACTGAAAAATACTAAAAAAAACAGCGTATTTACAGTTGAAGAACGAATACATTTGCTGAAGGAATCCACAAAAGATCTAAAAAACATTGAAATAGATTCATTTTCCGGTCTGCTGACAGATTACTCCAGGAAGAAGGGTTGCAGTACAATAATTAGAGGGCTTAGGGCAGTTTCAGACTTTGAATACGAAATGCAGTTGGCACTTATCAATAGAAAAACCTATCCTGATCTTGAGACACTATTCATGGTTTCATCAACGGGAGTTTCATTTTTAAGCTCTTCACTTGTAAAGGAAATAGCATCCTTTAATGGTGAGATATCATGCTTTGTACCAAAGGTTGTGGAAGAGGCATTAAGAGAAAAATTCAAAAGGGGGGCTCGTTAATGGATTTATTGAACTTGATTGATGAGGTTGAGGATATTGTTGAAGCAGGAACAGGAGTACCACTTACTGGAAAGGTTATGATAGATAAAGACGAATTGCTTGATATTATTAAGGAAATTAGAATCAAGCTTCCAGATGAAATAAAACAGGCTGCATGGATCAAGGAAGAAAGACAAAGGATAATTGATGAAGCTCAAAAAACATCAAATGCCATGATTAGTGAGGCTGAGAATAGGCTTGAAGAGCTAATAGATAGAGAAGAGGTTATCAAGCAGGCTAACCAAAGGGCAGAGGAAATACTCAAGAGAGCTGAATTGAGTTCTGAGGAGATAAGGAACGGTGCTCTTGAATATGCTGATGAGCTACTTTATGAGGCGCAAGAAAATTTTAAGGAATTGATTCAGTTGCTCAATGACAATAGGAAAGAATTGAGAAGTAAGGAATAGAAAAAGAACCCTCCTATAAACGGTGGGTTCTTTATTTGACTATATATGGACTGATTTTGAAATCCATATTTTTTAAAGGCTTATTTAGATTCAAGCCAAAAAAGTACAAATCCGTGGCGAGGATATCCATCTGGAGCATTTTTCTGTGCACGGGAAGGAGTTTTGGAATTGAATCAGTTAGTTTATTTAGTATCTCAAGATTTGAGTTATCCTTAATGGAATTAATTATCTGAAAACCTTTATGGTTGCTTCCTAGTATCCTTAAGTATCCAGGATCTAAGGAATACGATTCAAGGATATTCTTTTTGTCTAAATTTGCAAGCAAATGAATTAGAAGCCTTTGTATTCTGGTTTCCGTATAACGCTTAGTTGAAATCAATTCAATCAGCTCAAAAACATCCGAAGTATTTTCCGATAGATTCTTAATTCTGTTCTCAAGTCCTATTTCAACATCAAAATATTCTGCGATTATCTCGGGTTTCAATACACATAGGAGATAATTGATTGCATGCGAATAGTTCTCCAATCCATTTACACATCCATACCTCTGGATGAAATTTAGAATAGCTTGGTAGGATGCTTCAGGAAGTAGACCTGCAACTGATTCAACACCCCTTGTCTTTATTGATTGCCTTATTGCAGTTGCTGAAGCTATGCTGCTCCTGATTTCCCGGTCCTTGTAATCATCTCCTTGTCTCTGGAAAGTCAAGGGTATAATGGATGAGTTTAATCTTCTCAAGGATTTCAGATACTCAATTCCAAGAATATTATTTGACTCCTTGAGTATTTCAGCTGCATTGGGTATTCTAATCTCGTTGGATTCCATATAATCCTCTAGGGCCAGAGATCTTGATACGGAGAAGGAATTGCCTCTATTTAGATGCTCTCTTAGATAGTACTTAAAAAGTGATGGCTCTTCATCCAATATCATTGCAATATCATTTAGCTGATTTACATTGCCTGATTCACTGCCAAAGACCAGATAGTCAACAATCCCCATTGATTCAAGGATTCTGGTGGCACCTGAGGCAAAGAGCTCAGCAGTCTGTACAGCATAGGAAAAAGGCAACTCAACAACAAGGTCAACACCATTTTCTATTGCCATTTCAGCACGTGTCCATTTGTCAACGATTGCGGGTTCGCCTCTTTGAACGAAAGATCCACTCATAACAGCAACCAGATGAGACGCTCCAGTTAGCTCTCTAGTTTTTTCTATGTGTAATCTATGTCCGTTGTGGAAAGGATTGTATTCAGTTATTAAACCAGCTACCTTCATAACCTTGGTCACCTCTTGCTTTCATGTTTGTTTGACTCTGTGTTTATAATTTAATAATATGTGGTTCATTACTAAAAATAATAACACTACATCTAAACATAAACAAATAAAATTTCACTGGTCAGCTTTTATATAGAAATGGAAAATGCAATTATTCAGTGATCAAAGATTTGTTTGAGCCTGTTTTGGTTTCTTCTGTTGATTTTTTAACACAAATATAATACTATTGAGTTAGAAATATTGTTAGGAGGTCTGTAAATGAAAATTTTAGTAATGAACTGTGGTAGTTCTTCTCTGAAATATCAGCTGATTGATATGCAGGGAGAGAAGGTAATGGCAAAGGGTCTTGTTGAAAGGATAGGAATAGAGGGCTCGAAAATTAAACACGATACCACTGGTAAAGAAAGAGTAGTAATTGAGGAACCTATGAAAGACCATAAAAAAGCAATCGAACTAGTGCTTCAGGTTATCGTTGACAAGGATCATGGAGCAATTGAATCCATGGACGAAATAGGAGCAGTAGGTCACAGAGTTGTACACGGTGGGGAAGATTTCGCAAGCTCAGTTATCATCGACGAGGCAGTTATGGATGCTCTTAACAGAAATATTGAGCTGGCTCCATTGCATAATCCGCCAAACATCATGGGAATTGAAGCATGTAAGGAATTGATGCCCAATACACCTATGGTGGGAGTGTTTGATACAGCTTTCCATCAAACCATACCTGCAGATAACTACATTTATCCAATACCTTATGAGTACTATGAAAAATACAAGATCAGAAGATATGGATTCCATGGAACCTCTCACAAGTATGTTTCCATTAGGGCTGCAGAGCTTATGAACAAGGATATCAAGGACCTGAACATAGTAACATGTCACCTAGGCAATGGATCCAGTGTAACGGCAATTGAAGGTGGAAAATCTGTAGACACGAGCATGGGCTTCACACCACTTGAAGGTCTTGCAATGGGAACAAGATCAGGTGATATAGACCCTGCAATAATTCCATTCCTGATGGACAAGGAGGGCATGTCATTTGATGAAGTTAACAACATGCTGAACAAAAAATCAGGTGTACTAGGGATATCAGGATTGAGCAGTGACTTTAGAGATCTTGAGATTGCAGCTGAAGAAGGCAATGAGAGAGCTGAGCTTGCTTTGAAGGTATTTACCAACAGAGTAAAGAAATACATTGCAGCATATGCAGCTCAAATGTGCAGAATTGACGTACTTGTTTTCACAGCTGGAATTGGTGAAAATTCAGATGTCATAAGAAGAATGGTATGTGAAGGACTTGAATGCCTAAACATAAGAATTGATGATGAGCTGAACAATGGAGTTAGGGGTAAGGAAGCAGTACTTAACAAGGACCTAACAAGCGCTACTATCATGGTTATTCCAACCAATGAAGAACTAATGATAGCTAGAGATACCTTGGGTTTGGTCAACGAAAGATAGTAGTTGACAAAGATGTCACTCATATATATAATAGTAGTGTTAGTCTAAGAGGTGACAACTATGAAAATTGATTTATCAGATTTTCTTGATAGTGGAAAGCAAGTTATGAGTTTTTCATTTGACCTGTCCAAGGAAGTGTTTCCAAATGAAGATGTTTCGTCAATTGAAGACCCTATACATATAGAGGGGAACCTCTATAGGGTGGATGGCGAAATACTCATAGAAACTAAAGGTAGATACCTTTACCAGGCACCTTGTGACAGATGTCTTGCTGAGAGCAGCAATGAAATAAGTTTCAAGGCTTCAGGAAAATTGATGGAAGAAGAATCAGGGAACAACATTGAAGATGAGGAATCTGATGAGGTAGTTTACTACAGGGACATGTATGTAAATCTCGATGATTACATCTGGAATCAAATAGCCAGTTCCCTACCGATGAAATTTTTATGCAGCGAGGATTGCAAAGGTTTGTGTCAAAAATGTGGGAAAAACCTTAATGAGGGACCATGTGACTGCACAGTTGAAACTGGTGATTTGCGATTCGAAAAGTTAAGGGAACTTTCTCTAAATGATTAAGGAGGTGTTTTAAATGGCAGTACCAAAAAGGAAAACTTCTAAAGCCAGAAGAGACAAAAGAAGAGCGTCTTCCTATAGACTTAATAAAACCACAGTTGTTGAATGTCCGCAATGTCATGAGCCTAAACAACCACATAGAGTTTGCAGAAGCTGTGGCTATTACAAGAGCAGGGAAGTAATTGTAGTCGAGTAAACAAGAAAGATAGTGATTAGCTTCACTATCTTTTTTTTATGTGCTAAAATGGATATAATAGGTATACTTGAATTTATCAGGGATACAGCCAATAACTATAAATGAGGGATAGGTATGAGAATTATTGTAGATGGAATGGGTGGGGACAATGCACCCGAAGCCATTGTAAAGGGAGCAGTTGAAGCAGTCAATGAATATGGTATAGACATCCTAATCGCTGGCGGAGAGGATGTTATCAAGGAGGAGTTGGAGAAGCATTCGTACCCAGCAGAAAAAATTCAGATTTTGGATGCACCTGAAATTATTACCAACGATGATAATCCAACACTGGCCATAAGAAGAAAGAAAAACAGTTCAATGGTCAAAGGCATGCAGGCACTTGCAGATGGAGAAGGCGATGGCTTCATATCTGCAGGGAATACAGGTGCGCTGCTGGCAGGTGGGATTTTTGTAGTCAAGAGAATTCAGGGCATCGATCGTGCAGCATTGACTGTACTTTACCCAACACTTAGAGGGGCGTCACTATTGGTCGATGCAGGGGCAAACATGGATACAAAACCAGAGTATCTTGAACAATTTGCCATGATGGGATCCATTTACATGGAAGAAGTAATGGGAGTTAAGGAACCTAGGGTAGGGTTAGTAAATGTCGGAGCTGAAGAAACTAAAGGAAATCAGCTTGCCAAGGATACATTCATGGCTTTGAAGGGTTCAAATATTAACTTTATTGGGAATATAGAGGGCAGAGACCTGCCATATGGAGCAGCTGATGTGATGGTCTGCGATGGTTTTGTAGGCAATGTAGTTCTTAAGCTGACCGAAGGTATGGCTTCATCAATATTTTCAATCCTGAAGGAATCATTCATGGCTGATACCAGATCAAAGCTTGGGGCACTTCTTCTTAAACCGCAGCTTAAGAGGATGAAAAAACGTCTAGATTACAGAGAATACGGAGGAGCACCCTTGCTTGGTACAGTTAAACCAGTGGTGAAGGCTCATGGAAGTTCAGATTATTATGCGTTCAAGAATGGTATCGGTCAATTGAAGACCTTTATTGAAAGCGACGTCATAGGTAAAATAGAGAATAAGAAAAGCATATAATGATGAGGAAAGGAAGTTTTTCTTGAATAAGATGTACAAGGTTATCACGGTACAGTTAAGTAGTAACTTACTATTAGATATTAAACATAAAAATGGAGGATTAATATGATCACACAGAAGATAATAAACATTATTACAACACAGTTCAACGTTCCTGAAAAGGATATAAACATGGAAACATCTTTTAGGGATGACCTGAACGCTGATTCACTTGATCTTGTGGAGCTGGTAATGGCGCTTGAAGATGAGTTCGGACTGGAAGTTGAGGACGATGATGTGGAATTGATAAAAACAGTAGGCGATGCCAAAAACTACATAAAGGGTAAATTGGAATAAGCCTGGGGGTGAAACAATGAATGGATATTCGGATAGAGAGAAGCTTGATGAAATACAAGAAAATCTAAAGTATCGCTTTGAGGATATCGAATTGCTTGATACGGCTTTGACACATAGTTCCTATGCGAACGAGCATGGTATGCATGCCAGTAAAAGCAACCAGAGGCTTGAGTTTTTAGGTGATACAGTATTGGGATTGGTTGTCAGTGAGTATCTTTTTATGAAATATCCGTTTTATCCTGAAGGAGAGCTTACAAAGATAAGAGCCAAGGTTGTTTCTGAGCCATCTCTTGCCCTTGCAGCAAGAAGAATTAACCTGGGAAACTTTCTACTTTTGGGCAAGGGAGAAGAGAGTACTGGTGGAAGAGATGGGGACTCCATACTTGCCGATGCCAGTGAAGCGATTACAGGGGCAATTTTTATGGATAGCAATTACGAAACCGTTAGGGAGTTCCTGCTAAAGAACTTTGAGACTATAATTGTTAAGGCTGTTGCAAAGGGATCGCTTTTTATAGACTACAAGACAGGACTACAGGAAAAACTCCAGAAAATAACACGGGAGAAGCTTGTTTATACAGTAGTCAAGGAAGAAGGACCAGACCACAACAAGCTGTTCCATATAGATGTTTCAGTGGGTGGAGATGTAATTGGTTCGGGAATTGGCAGGAACAAGAAAGAAGCGGAACAAATGGCTGCAAAGGAAGCACTTATTCTTATGGGTGAAGATTATGACTAGACATTACATTATTCCTATATTTGTCCCGCATTTTGGATGCCCACATGATTGCGTTTTCTGTAATCAAAGGAAAATTACGGGACTATCTACTGATGTTACAGTTGAAGAAGTTAGGAGAATAATAGATGAACATTTGGCGACTTTCAAGAAGGACTCATTTATTGAGGTTGCTTTTTATGGTGGTAGCTTTACTGCCATAAAGAAGGAAATTCAAATGGAGTTACTTAAGGTACCCTACGAATACAAGAAAGAAGAGAAAATTCATAACATTAGATTGTCCACCAGACCTGATGCCATAGATGATGATATTCTTGGGCTTCTAAAGGATTTTAAGGTGGACACAATTGAGTTAGGGGTTCAATCTCTTGATAATGAAGTATTGAAGATGAGTGAGAGAGGGCATAGTGATATGGATGTCTATGAATCAACTAGACTCATCAGAAAATGGGGATTTAAGCTTGGACATCAGATTATGCTTGGACTACCAGGTGACAGTCGTAAAAAGAGTCTGGATACTGCAAAAAGCATACTGGAAATGAATCCAGATATGATTAGGATATATCCGACCCTTGTAATTAAAAACACAGCGCTAGAAGACCAAATGAATGAAGGAAGTTATACACCATTGAGCCTAGATGAGGCTGTTGAAACATCTGCAATGATTTTAATGGCTTTTACCTCCCGGAATATTCCTGTGATCAGGGTTGGACTACAACCTACTGAAAACATACAAATGGGAAAGGACGTTGTTGCAGGGCCATTCCATCCTTCCTTTAGACAACTGGTTGAGGAGTATGTATTTAGATTGCTTTTTAATGAGTATGTGACTAGAAACAGAATTGAAACAAAGGGAAAGGTTCTCGTTTTCCAATGTTCCAATACTAAGACGTCAATAATTGCAGGCCAGCATGGTAGAAATAGGGAAAGGCTTATTGATGACTACGGATTTAAAAAGGTTAAAATAATCCCTTCCATAAAAAAGGATAACAAAGTTAAAATAGTCATTGATAACGAGGAAAGAGTTATTGACCTAGATGAGGAAATTAAATTATACGTTAATAATAACCCTATATAAAGGCTCCCAAGTGGGTCTTTATACGGGTGGTCCCTATGGACTGGAATGGAGTGTATTCAATGTATCTAAAAAAAGTTGAAATTCAGGGTTTCAAATCTTTTGCAGAAAAGACGGAAGTAGTCTTTAATGACAGGGTAACTGCTATTGTCGGTCCAAACGGAAGTGGCAAGAGCAATATTGCCGATGCAATAAGATGGGTCCTGGGTGAGCAAAGTGTAAAGAATCTAAGAGGAACCCGAATGGAGGACATTATTTTTTCCGGAACTGAAAAAAGAAAAGCTCTAGGGTACTCAGAGGTAACGATAATTTTTGACAATTCATCCGGAAGGATACCAATAGACTATAGAGAGGTAGCAGTAACTAGAAGGATGTTCCGTTCAGGGGAGAGCGAATATTACATAAACAAGAATTCATGTAGACTGAAGGATATTCGAGAACTTTTTATGGATACTGGTGTAGGAAAGGAAGGATATTCTATAATAGGGCAGGGGAAAATCGATGAAATACTGTCCAATAAACCGGAAGATAGACGGAATATATTTGAAGAAGCAGCGGGAATTGTAAAATATAAATCCAAAAAGCAGGAAGCTTTGAGAAAGCTTGACAGAACTCAGTCCAATCTCACTAGAATAGGCGATTTACTTCATGAAATAAAGAACCAGAAAGAAAATCTTCAATTGGAAGCAGAAAAGGCTAAGGAATTTCAAAAGCTCTATGGGCAACTTCGAAGACTTGATTCAAGCCTTTCCGTGTATGAAGTTGATCGACTGAAGACCAAGCTTGCAGATGCGGAAGAGAAAAAAGCTGCATTGGAGAATGAAAAATCGATCATTGAAGCTGATAGTCTTCAGGTTGAAGAAAGTTATTCAACGCTAAAGTCTAGAATTGAGGATTTGGAGAGGGTTATTGAAGAAAAAAGAACTCTTAAGATGGAAAGTATTCAGGAGTTTGAGAGGTCGAAAAATAGGGTTAAAATATTGGAGGAAAGGGAGATCCATCTAAACAAAGAGGTTTTACGGCTGAATGAAGAAATTGAGAAAGGTAATGAATTTCTTCAAGTGGGTGACACTAGGATGGATTCATCTGCTATTGAGATAGATAGATTAAGCAATGAGGTGAGGCTGCTAAAAGAGCACCTGGATGAAAAGTTTCTTCAAAAGAAAGAACTTGATATCAGAATGCTCAGCCTAGAAAAAGATATTAATAGTAGAAAAAATCAGTTGATGTCCTTATATACCTCATTATCCGACAAGAAAAGTGAGAGCAACACAATTCTCTCGTTTGAAGATAGCATAAAAGGAAGGCTTGAAATCCTTACTGAGGATGAAAACTCAATAAGCAATAAATGCAAAAAGCTAAAAATAGAACTTGACCTTAAAGCGGAGGAACTTGACAAGTTAATTGAATCTAGAGGGATTCTCGAAGAAAAAACTGGAGATATAGTGGATGAGATAGGCAGGTTGAGAACTAGCTTGTCATTTGAACAATCAAAGCTGCAGGAAATCCAGAAGGAATTGGATACTTCTGCTTCATCACAAAAACTATACAAGAATATGGAAAAGGAGTACGAAGGGTATTATAACAGTGTTAAATCATTGATTAAAGCCATCAACACAAACAGTGAGCTAGGAGATGGATTTATTGGCACCGTGGCGGATTTGTTTACGGTTGACAAAAAATACATGAAGGCGATAGAGGTAGCTTTAGGTTCATCCATTCAGAATATTGTTGTTACAGATGATGATAGTGCTAAAAGAATGATTAGTTATCTAAAATCTGAGAAGAAAGGTAGAGCTACATTTTTGCCGCTTAATACGGTCACGGGATGGGAAATTAGTATTCCTGATGGAGATAGAAAAGAGTTTGGACTGGTTGGTGCTGCTTCAAGCATTCTTAAGAACGACTCAAAGTACAACAAGGTTTTCATGAATCTTCTGGGAAGGACAATAATAGCCCACTCACTGGAAGATGCAATCAATTACTCTAAAAAATCTGGATTTAAGTCCAGGATTGTTACAGTAGATGGTGAGATCATAAACCCGGGAGGGAGCTTGACTGGTGGTAGTGCGAAAAACCAGTCCATCAGCATTTTGAACAGAAAGCATACTCTGGCTGAGCTGGGAGGTAAAATTAAGAAACTTAAGAATCATATTGATATAAAAAAATCTTCAATACAAGAGATAGAACTGGATTTAGAACAACAATTGGTCACCAATGAAAAACTAACTGAAGATATGGGTAGCATAAAGACAAGAATGACAGCTCTTGAAAAGGAAATTGACAACATGGATTATCAATATGAAATTCAAATCCAGTCGATGGAATCGAAGAAAATTGAAATTCTAGGTCTGAAGGATGAGCTAAATGAGCTTGAGTTAAGGAAAAAAGAGCTAAATAAAGATCATACAAATCTAAAGAACAGTCACGACAAGCTGGAAGTTGAAATTTCAGAACTTCAAAAAACATTTGATGAGAGCAAAAAAACCAAAGTCATATTGGATAATGATATAACTGAAACTAGAATTAAGCTTAATGCTTTAGAAAAGTCTCTGGGGAATTTTAAGGAGAGAATTCAGGAAAGTGAGTTGTCTATTTCTGAAACCAAGGAATCCGTAAGAATCAAGGAAGCAGAATTGAACAGACTTCAAAGAGAAATATCAGAAAATACCCTGGAGAAGATTGAATTGGCTGAATACATTCAAAGGCAGTCAACCTCGGAAGAAGAGGAATCGGGAGTATTAAAGGATAAAGTTCGGGAAAAGGAAACCCAAATGAAGGAATTCTATCAGCTGCAGGATCGGTTAAGAGAATTGACCAAAAGACAGACCACAGTAGAAAGAGAATTGAATAAATTGGAGGTAGATCAGGCCAAGGCTCAATTGCAGATTGAAAACATACTTGAAAAACTTGAAAATGACTATGAAATTACTCTTGCTGAGGCTGAAAAACTATACTCAGAGATTGAGGATATCAGGACAACCAAGAAAACCATTTCCGAACTGAAGCAAGGAATAAAGGAGTTGGGAAATGTAAATATCAGCTCCATAGAAGAATATGAAAATGTTCTTGAGAGATACGACTTTTTGAATAAGCAGGTAATTGACCTCAATGGTGCAAAAGAGGACATAGAATCCGTTGTAAAGGATATGGAGAAAAAGATGAGGGTGCAGTTTAGAAAATCTTTCCAGGAAATCAATGAAAGATTCAGTGAAACATTTTCAGTACTCTTCAAAGGTGGGAAAGCCAGATTGGAGATTGAAGATGGTGATGACATTCTTACTGCAGGAATTGAAATAATGGCACAACCACCAGGAAAGAAGCTCCAAAGCCTTACGCTTCTATCTGGTGGAGAGAAATCTCTTACTGCCGTTGCGCTTCTTTTCGCCATACTGAAAACAAGACCATCACCTTTCTGCATACTGGATGAAATTGACGCAGCCCTTGATGAGGCAAATATAAGCAGGTACACCTCGTATCTTAACAGTCTTGAGGATAATACTCAGTTTGTGCTAATAACACATAGGAAAACCACCATGGAGATTGCTGATGTATTGTATGGGGTTACAATGGAAGAGGAAGGCGTCAGCAGAATGATTTCATTGAAGCTGAAGGACTACGACGAAATAGCAAGCTAGGAGGCAATATGTATGTTTAACTGGTTTAAAAAAGATAAGAAGAAACAGGAGGAATACAATCAGACACTGGAGTCTCTAAATACTGATAATGGAATTGATTTAGAAGATGAAGGAGATAGTTGTGAGACTGTTGAGGATGAAGCTGTTTCAACCCATCAGATAGAAGATGAAGATTCCGGTTCTGTATCGGGAGGTATCCTTGAGAGATTGAAGAATGGGCTTTCAAAAACAAGAAAGGACATGAGCAACAAAATAGAGGATATCATAAGTGGATACAAAGGAGTTGACGATGAACTCTTTGATGACCTGGAGGATGTACTTGTATCTGCTGATGTAGGTGTAAATCCTACCATGATGATAATTGACAGGTTGAGGGAGAGAGTCAGAGAGGAAAGAGTAAGTGATCCCAAGGAAGTCAAAGGACTTTTGAAGGATGAAATTAAGAAGCTTATGATGGAATCAGTACCTTCAAATGAGTTGAATCTCCTGCCACATCCATCAGTTCTGTTGGTGGTAGGGGTCAATGGAGTCGGTAAGACAACCACCATTGGCAAGCTTGCATATGGATTCAAGGAGAATGGGGAAAAGGTGCTCATTGCGGCTGGTGATACATTCAGAGCAGCAGCAATAGAACAACTGGAGGAATGGAGCAACAGAGCGGGAGCAGAAATCATTTCACATACTGAAGGTTCAGATCCTGCGGCTGTAATATTCGATGGTATCCAGGCTGCAAAAGCAAGAAAAGCTGATATCTTGATATGTGACACAGCAGGAAGGCTTCACAATAAATCAAATCTTATGAATGAGCTGAACAAGATATTTAGAATAGTGGAAAGGGAGTATGGTGAAGCGACAAAGGAAGTTCTACTTGTTCTTGATGCCACTACTGGCCAAAACGCAATCAATCAAGCCAAGGTCTTCAAGGAGGTAGCAAATATTACTGGTGTAGCATTAACCAAGCTTGATGGAACTGCAAAAGGAGGGGTAGCAATTGCACTGCAAACCGAACTTAAGCTACCCATTAAGATTATTGGAGTTGGAGAAAAGGTAGAAGATCTCCAGCCATTTGATACAGATAGTTTCATTGATGCTATTTTCGAATAAGTGTTGACAAAAAAGGTTAAATAAAATATCATTATACTGTCAAGGATAATGCTTGACAGTATATTTAGTTGGTGATAAAATGGAGAAGTTGGTTAGAATTGGAATATTATTTGACTTCTATGGAAAGCTCTTAAGTCCTAAACAATATCAGGTGATTGAGTTGTATTACTCTAATGACCTGACCCTTTCTGAAATTGGAGAAGTTCTTCAAATAAGCAGACAAGGTGTATTTGATACTCTTAAGCGGGCTGAAGATAAGCTTCTAAAGTATGAGGAGAAGCTTGGACTTGTAGATAAATTTTATGAGAGTCAGGAAGCTATACGTGAATCAAGGAATCTAGCACGAGAAATTTGTAAAATTGGGGAAAAGTCATCTGATGATGAAATAGTCAAAAAGGCTAAGTTGATTGAAAGCCTGATTTCTGACATTTTATTATAGATATAGGAGGTTTCATTTTGGTATTTGAAAGTTTATCGGAAAAACTTCAGAATGCTTTGGGAAAGCTCAAAGGCAAGGGTAAGATAAGTGAGAAAGATCTGGATGCAGCGCTTCGTGAAGTCAGATTGGCATTGTTGGAAGCTGATGTAAACTTTAAGGTTGTAAAGGATTTTATAAAAAAAATCAAGGAAAGAGCCTTAGGTGCTGAAGTTCTTGAAAGTCTGACTCCTGGACAGCAGGTAATAAAGATAGTAAATGATGAACTGACTGCTTTAATGGGGGACAAGGAAGTAAAGCTAAACATGGCCTCCACACCACCTACAGTAATATTGATGTGTGGTTTACAGGGTGCAGGTAAGACCACAACATCTGGAAAACTTGCAAACAACCTGAAGAAGCAAAACAAGAGACCTCTGCTTGTAGCTTGTGACATTTATCGGCCGGCAGCCATAAAGCAGCTTGAAGTAGTCGGTGAGAAGGTAGGGGTGCCCGTTTTTTCAATGGGTGACAAGCACAATCCTGTGGACATAGCAAAGGCAGCTATGGAGCATGGCAAGAAAAATGGAAATGACGTAATTATTATAGATACTGCAGGTAGACTTCACATTGATGAGAATCTGATGCAGGAAATAACTGAGATCAAAGAAGTGACAAATCCTGATGATATACTGTTGGTATTGGATGCAATGACAGGTCAGGACGCTGTAAATGTAGCGCAGTCATTCAACGACCAATTAAGCATTACAGGAGTTGTGCTCACCAAGCTGGATGGTGATGCAAGAGGTGGTGCGGCTCTATCCATTAGGGCTGTTACAGACAAACCCATAAAATTTGTGGGTATGGGTGAAAAGCTGGACCAATTGGAGCCATTTCATCCTGACAGGATGTCATCAAGAATTCTTGGAATGGGTGATGTGCTAAGTCTAATTGAGAAAGCCCAATCAAACATCGACGAAAAGAAAGCTATGGAATTGGAAAAGAAAATGAGAACTGCACAGTTCACATTTGATGATTTTCTAGATCAGCTTGAGCAGATGAAAAATATGGGTCCCTTGGATGAGATTCTAGGAATGATACCTGGTATGAACTCAAAAGCTTTGAAGGGTTTGAATGTTGACAACAGAGAACTTGCAAGGATAGAGGCAATAATCAAGTCAATGACAAAAAAAGAAAGAGACAATCCAGATATTATTGATAGTAGCAGAAGAAAGAGAATTGCAACAGGAAGCGGTACAAATGTACAAGATGTCAATAAACTTTTAAAACAGTTTAAGGAAACAAAAAAAATGATGAAGAAGTTTTCTGACATGAGCAAACCATCGAAGAAAAAAGGGAAGATGGGTTTCCCCTTTTTCTAAATAGATACTAACTTGCAATGGGAGGTGAAATTAATGGCTGTAAAAATAAGACTAAGAAGAATGGGTGCAAAAAAGACTCCTTTCTATAGAATTGTTGTAGCTGACTCAAGAGCACCAAGAGATGGTAGATTCATTGAGGAGCTGGGATACTACAATCCTCTTACTGAACCAAAAACAGTAAAGATAGACAATGAGAAGGCTGCTAAGTGGCTTAAGAATGGTGCAAAACCAACTGAAACAGTTGAAAGACTATTTAAGAACAGTGGTTTGTACGAAACTGCTGAAGAAGTAACTGCTGAAGAAGAAACTGCTGAATAATTTCGGAGGTGCAGATGATGGGTGAATTAGTAGAATTTATTGCAAAGGCACTTGTAGATAATCCTGACGAAGTCAGTGTGAACGAAGTGGAAGGATCCCAATCAATTATCATAGAATTGAAAGTTGCACCTGATGATATGGGAAAAATCATTGGTAAGCAGGGAAGAATAGCAAAGGCCATTAGAACAGTGGTAAAAGCGGCTGCTATCAAGGATAACAAGAGAGTGGTTGTTGAAATCATTCAATAATTTAAATATTGGCGGGTGTAAGGATGGAGTACACAATAATTGGGAAAATTACGGGAACACATGGAATTAAGGGAGACCTTAAGGTGTTCCCACTGACGGACTCAACCGACAGGTTTTTTGAACTGAAAAAGGCTTATTTAGGTGAAGAGAAGACAAAGCTACAGATAAGTGGTGTGAAGCTTCACAAGGGAATGATATTGCTGAGGTTTCAAGATCATGATGATATTAACAAGGTTTTGGCCTTTAAGGATGAGTATATATATGTGGACGAAGAAGACAAAATCAAATTGCCTGAAAACCACTACTTCATTTCAGATCTTATTGGCTGTAGAGTCTATGATTTATCAGAGTCTTTTATAGGTAGTCTAACAGATGTAATCCAGAACTCGGCAAATGACGTTTATGTAGTAACTGCAGAAAACGGCAAGGAATACCTAATTCCAGCTGTTGAAGCTTTTATAGCTTCTGTGGATGTTTTAGACAAAAAAATAATTATTGATCCTATCGAAGGAATGATTGAATGAAAATCGATGTGTTGACCCTTTTTCCTGAAATATTTAACATGTTAAGAGACTATAGCATAGTAGGAAGAGCAATTGATTCCGAAGCAATAGTAATTAATGCTGTAAATATCAGGGACTTTTCCACAGACAAGCATAAGAGGGTGGATGATTATCCCTATGGTGGAGGCAAGGGAATGGTTATGAAGCCTGAACCAATCTACTCTGCCATACAAAATTGCAAAAAAGATAATTCACGGGTAATATACCTTTCACCTCAAGGTAGGATCCTAACACAATCATTGGTAAAGGAACTGTCCGGCGAAGATCATCTCATTCTTCTGGCCGGGCATTATGAAGGTGTAGACAATAGAATCATAGAGAATTATGTTGATGATGAGATTTCAATTGGAGATTATGTTTTAACTGGTGGAGAGCTGCCTGCCATGGTGTTGATTGATACAATCAGCAGACTAATGCCAGGTGTTTTATCATCTGAGGAATCATACGAGATAGAATCTCATTACGAGGGACTACTGGAGTATCCTCAATACACAAGGCCAAGAGTGTTTATGGGTAATAAGGTACCAGATGTCCTTTTGAGTGGAGATCACTCTAAAATTAACATGTGGAGACAGGTAAGTGCACTTCGCACTACTTTCATGAAAAGGCCTGACATGCTGATGAGAATGAAAAACCCCGAGGAACAGCTGGATCTAATGGATTCATTGTTGAAGCTAATTGGGAAAAGATAGTTGAATTGAATGTACCGGTATGCTATAATACCTAGGGTATAAGTAAGGACGGTCCTCTGCTTGCAGGGCATGAACGTCTAGGTAGAAGGGAGGATGCAAAATGGATATAATTAAAATGCTTGAAGATGAACAATTGAGAAATGATCTCCCTGAGTTTAACGTTGGAGACACAGTACAGGTTCACTACAGAGTAGTTGAAGGTACAAGAGAAAGAATTCAGATTTTCGAAGGTACTGTAATAAAGGTTCAAGGTGGAGGAGCAAGAGAAACTTTTACTGTTAGAAGACTTTCATATGGAGTAGGAGTAGAAAGAACTTTCCCAATCCACTCACCAAGAATTGAAAAACTGGTTGTTACCAGAAAAGGTAAGGTAAGAAGAGCTAAGTTGTACTACCTAAGAGAGAGACAAGGTAAGTCTGCTAAAGTTAAAGAGAAAAGATTTTATTAATGGGACTGTTTCAGTCCCAATTTTTATTTAAGTGGGTGTTAGAATGAGCATGAACATTAACTGGTATCCAGGGCACATGAAAAAAACAAGAGAATCAATACAGAAGAACCTTAAAATGATTGATATTGTCTTTGAGCTTCTAGATGCAAGAATACCTTACAGTAGCCAAAATCCAGTTATTGATTCCGTTGTTGGAAACAAGCCAAGGATAGTACTTCTGAACAAATCAGACCTGGCCGATACAAATGGAAATAGACAGTGGCAGGAGCACTACAGGAGCTTAGGTATCTCTTCCATTCTTATAAACTCTTTGTCAGGCAAGGGAGTGGATGATCTGGTTGTAGAAGCCAGAAGAGTAATGGATGAAAAGAGGGTAAACAATGCTAAGAGAGGAATCATAAATCAGCCAATTAGAGCTATGATCCTTGGGATACCCAATGTTGGAAAGTCAACCCTTATAAACAGCTTGGCAGGTAGAAAGAGTGCAAAAACAGGAAATAGACCTGGCATAACAAAAACAAATCAGTGGATTAAGACCAAAGGTGGGATAGAACTTCTGGATACACCAGGAATCCTTTGGCCAAAGTTCGAAGAGGAGCAGGTGGGAATAAATCTTGCCTTTACTGGAGCAATCAAGGATGAAATACTTGATACAGAAACCTTGGCGCTAAAGCTCATTGAAAAGCTAATGATCGTCAAGCCACAGGCACTTGTTGAAAGATACAGGATTGAGATGGGCAGTGAAAATGAACCTCTATCGGTGATGGAGGCAATCGCTACCAAAAGAGGCTGTCTGTTAAAGGGTGGCAACTTTGATTATGAAAAGGTAAGTAGAATTATTCTCGATGAGTTTAGAAGGGGAATGATGGGTAAAATTACTCTTGAGTACCCTAAGAGAGGTGAATGATTTGTTCGAGATTGAGCAGAAACTTTTTTTTGAAGGGCACAAGCTAGTTGCATGCATCGATGAAGTGGGCAGAGGTTGTCTCTACGGTGATGTAGTTGCAGGTGCTGTAATACTTCCAGCTGGGTTTACCATCGATGGAGTAAAGGATTCCAAGAAGCTAAGTGAGAAGAAGAGAGAGAACCTTTTTGAAATTATAAAAAGTGAGTCCGTCGCTTATGGTTTTGGAGTGGTTGGTCCCGAAGTGATAGACAAAATCAATATTAGGCAGGCTACAAGATTGGCTATGAAGCTTGCATTGAATAATTTAAGGGATCGAGATGGGAATAGAATCACTCCCTCCTATGTCCTTGTGGATGCAGAGGATGTTGATACAAACATTCCTCAGAAAGCGGTTATTGATGGAGATAATCTGGTTCATGGAATTTCAGCTGCATCCATACTTGCTAAGGTGTATAGGGATAGGATGTGTCAGGAATGGGATATGGTACACCCAGGCTATGATCTCGCCAAGAACAAGGGCTATGGAACCAAGAACCACAGGGATGCACTGGTTGAACTTGGTCCAACCAACAGACATAGAATGACATTTTTAAAGAACATTCTGAGAGGATAAATATGAAATCACACATAAAAACAGGAAGATTAGGAGAACAGTTAGCTCTTGACTATCTCAACAACAAGGGCTATAGCGTTCTTGAAACAAATTACCGCAACAAAATCGGTGAAGTTGATATTATTGCATATGATAAGGATATACTTGCCTTTATTGAGGTCAAAACCAGAATGGGAACTGATTATGGGTACGCCTACGAATCCGTTAACTCCAGAAAACAAAAGAAAATAGCAAATACTTGTCTGATGTACCTGCAGAAAAACAAGCTGTATGATGTTCAGGTAAGGTTTGATGTTATTGAAGTATATCCCATGGAGAAGAAAACTATAAACCATTTTGAAAACGCTTTTTCATTGTAAAACTGGATTTATTCATTCCTGAAAAGAAATGGGAATTTCAGGGAAACATAAAATTGCAAGGGAGAGGTTTTATGTATTCTAAAGTCAAGACTTGCGTATTGCAAGGACTGGATGGACATATTGTCGAGGTTGAGGTAGACCTTTCAAGAGGTATGCCAATGTTTACGATAGTTGGTCTTCCTGATGCAGCCATAAAGGAGTCCAAGGAGAGGGTCAGAACTGCAATAAGAAATAGTGGCTTTGAGTTTCCTTTAAGTAGGATCACTGTGAATCTGGCACCAGCCAACCTAAAGAAGGATGGTTCTCAGATGGACATGGCAATTGCTGCAGGGATCCTGATTGCAGACGGTTTAATCGAGGAATTCAATCCTGAGAAGATGGCATTTCTAGGGGAGCTATCATTGGATGGAACAGTGAATCCCATAGATGGAGCCTTGGCAATGATAATTTCCTTAAGAGATCTTGGAGTTAGAAGATGCATCATACCCTTTGACAATAGGGAGGAATGTGGAATAATTGAGGATGTGGAAGTTATTCCTGTAAAGAATCTTGTCGATTTAATAGAACACCTAAATGGAAATATACAAATAAGTCCATACATAGCAAGCACAGAAGGGAAAGAGAGTTTTGAGGAGTCACTATATGACTTTTCAGATATAAAAGGGCAGGATGGATTGAAACGGGCAATGGAGGTATCTGCTGCAGGAGCGCATAATCTTCTAATCATAGGGCCACCTGGATCTGGGAAGACCATGGCGGCAAGAAGAATACCTGGAATTCTACCCCACCTCTCATTTGAGGAATCCATTGAAGTTACGAAGATATACAGTATTTCAGGTTTGTTGGGCAAGAGCAGGCTAATCAAGGAACGACCATTCAGAGCTCCACACCATTCATCATCTGGTGTTTCCATAATAGGTGGGGGAAGAATCCCAAAGCCTGGAGAGGTATCCTTGGCTCACAATGGTGTCTTGTTTTTTGACGAGTTACCTGAGTTTCAGAAAAGTGTTTTGGAGGTTCTAAGACAACCACTAGAAGATGGATTTGTTCATATATCAAGAGCCAATGCGTCTCTTTCATATCCGTCAGATTTTATGTTTGTTGCAAGCATGAATCCATGTCCATGTGGATATTTTGGAGACCCACTACATGAGTGTACTTGTAATCAAAACCATATTGACAGATATCTTGGAAAGATCAGTCATCCGTTGCTTGATAGAATTGACCTTCATATAGAGGTTTTACCTGTTAAATATGAAGAACTTAATACGGACATTCAGTCAAGATCTTCAGATGAGATGAGAAAATCAGTTTCAGAGGCAAGGGATGTTCAACTGGAAAGATTTTCAGGATTGAATATATACACAAATTCACAAATGGGAAATAAGGAAATAAAAAAATTCTGCAAGCTTACACCTTCCAGCGAGAAAATAATGAAAAGTGCTTTCGATAAGCTAAGATTCAGTGGAAGAACCTACAACAAGATCCTAAAGGTCGCAAGGACCTTGGCTGATCTTGATGGAGCAGACAATATTGACGATAAGCATCTTTTGGAGGCAATCCAATATAGAAGCCTAGATAAAAAATATTGGGGGTAATGTATGAGCCAGGAAAGGAATACAGTTATATGGCTTAATAGTCTTGGAATTTATAATGATTCAATTGACAAGTTGAAATCTTATCTGGGGGATTTAAGGGAAATTCATGAGCTTGGCCACAGTGATTTGGAGAAGTTGGGAATCTTTAGCAGTGGTGCTCTGGAAAAAATTACAAAATCTGATTTCAAATCAAGTATGGATAGATACTACGAAAAGCTTAATGGTCTGGAAATGGATGTAATCACAATCTTTGACAAGGATTACCCCCAAGACCTTCTAAAGATTCCGGATAAACCATTTGTAATATATAGGAAGGGCAGTATGATTCCGCAAGACCATATTGCAATGGGAATCGTGGGCTCCAGAAAAGCCACAAATTATGGGAAGTGGGCAGCGGAAAGATTTGCTAGAGAACTTGCAAATATGGGAGTGACCATTATTAGTGGAATGGCGGCTGGCATTGATTCAATCGCCCACAGGACTGCAGTTGAGAATGGAGGAAGGACTATTGGAATCCTAGGAAACGGACTGGACAAAGTATACCCTAAATCAAATTGGGGATTATATAAGGAAGCCGTAGATAACGGTGCATTGATAAGCGAATTTCCTCCAGGTGCCCAACCTTACAATTTTCACTTTCCCATGAGAAACAGGATAATATCAGGATTAAGTTTGGGAGTCATAGTGGTGGAGGCACAACAGAGGTCAGGATCATTGATTACTGCGCACCATGCGCTTGCTCAGGGAAAGGATGTCTTTGCCATACCAGGGAATATAAACAGTATTTACAGCCAAGGAACCAATATGCTCATTCGTGATGGTGCAAAACCGCTACTTGACATGGATGATATACTGGAAGAGGTAAGGGAACTGCAACTACTTAAAAGATCAAATGATATGGATAGGTTAAATGAAGCTGATTTAAGCGACACTGAAAGACGGGTACTAGCCTTCCTAAAGGAAGGACCGGTACACAGCGATATAATAGTGCTAAAGTCAGGCTTGGATATACAGACAGTTATAAGTACTCTTACTATTTTGGAGTTGAAAGGTATAATAAAGGAAATGAGCAGTAGGATATTTGCAATCGTATAATGTCCGGTTTGCTTCGGAGGTGTAATCATTGTCGAAATATTTGGTAATAGTTGAGTCCCCGGCAAAGGCGAAAACAATAAGTAAAATCTTAGGGAGAAATTACAAGGTAGTTGCTTCTGTTGGGCATGTGAGAGATCTTCCAAAGAGCCGTCTTGGAGTTGAAATTGAGAAGGACTTCGAACCTGATTATATAAATATAAGAGGTAAGGGTCCTCTTATAAAGGAATTAAAAAAAGAGGCCAAGAAGGCTGAAAAGGTCTTCTTGGCAACAGACCCTGATCGAGAGGGAGAGGCCATATCCTGGCATCTCGCATACATTCTTGGTCTAGATGAAAATGATAAATACAGGGTAGAATTTAATGAAATCACAAAGGAAAGAATTAAGCAGGCCATCAAGAGTCCAAGAAATTTGGATAAGAGTCTTGTGGATGCTCAGCAGGCCAGAAGAATTCTGGACAGGCTGGTGGGTTACAAAATAAGCCCATTGCTATGGAAAAAGATAAAGAAGGGCCTAAGTGCAGGAAGAGTGCAATCAGTTGCTGTAAAGCTAATCTGTGATAGAGAATCTGAGATAGATGAGTTCATTCCTGTTGAATACTGGACTATAAAAGCTCTTGTGAATAAGGATGAGCAACAGTTTGAATCAAACTTTCATGGCATTGAAAAGAATGGAAAAGATGAAAAACTACAGATTAACAATAAGTCTGAATCAGATGTCATCCTCAAGGAACTTAAGAATAATGACTTTATAGTAAATGAGGTCAAGAAGGGCAAGAGAAAAAGAAATCCCTATCCACCCTATACAACCAGCACAATGCAGCAGGATGCATCAAAGAAACTCGGCTTTTCCACCAAGAAAACCATGATGGTCGCTCAGCAGCTGTATGAAGGTATTGATCTGAAAAAAGGCGGGATAACAGGACTGATAACATATATGAGAACTGACTCCACCCGAGTCTCAAACGAGGCAATGTCCTTCGCCAGGTCATACATTGAAAGTAAATTTGGCAAAGACTACAGCAACGGTGGAAGGAGCTATAGCAATAAGTCCAAGAAGGAAACCCAGGATGCCCATGAAGGAATTAGGCCGACATACATTGACCATTCACCAGAAGACATTAAGGATTATCTGAATAAGGACCAATACAAACTATACAAGATGATCTGGAGTAGGTTTATGGGTTCTCAAATGAAAGAAGCCCTTTATAATACTTTAAATGTAAAAATCATGAATGGAAAGTATGTATTCCGTTCAAATGGTTCACAACTTACATTTCCAGGGTTTTTAAAGATATATTCCACAACGGATGAGGAAACATCAGACATGACGCTTCCATCTATGAAAAAGGGAGATATACTGGAACTGGATAAGCTGGAACCTAAGCAGAACTTTACTCAACCACCGGCAAGGTTTACTGAAGCCTCACTAATAAAACTGATGGAGGAAATGGGAATTGGAAGACCTAGCACCTATTCTCCAACCATATCAACTATACTCTCAAGAGGATATGTTGTTCTGGAAAAGAAATCCTTTTACCCTACTGAGTTGGGATTGCTTGTGAATGAACTCCTTACAGAGTACTTCACACATGTTGTTAATGAAAAATTCACGGCTAATCTTGAAAATGAACTTGATGACATTGCTTCAGGAAGCATATATTGGAAAGAGGTTGTAAGGGAATTCTATGAGGATTTCCAAAAGGAACTCAAAATTGCTGAAGAGGAAATAGATAAAATTGAAATTGAAGATGAAGTCAGCGATGTGGTATGTGAAAAGTGTGGAAGAAACATGGTGGTTAAACATGGACGTTTCGGTAAATTCCTTGCATGTCCAGGATACCCCGAATGTAGGAATACAAAGCCTATCGTTGACAAGATAGATGTTCCCTGCCCAAAATGTGGCGGAGACGTTGTAAGAAAAAGATCCAAAAAGGGAAGAGTGTTCTATGGCTGTAACAATTACCCGGACTGCGATTTTGTTTCCTGGGATGAGCCGGTGAAGGAAAAGTGTCCTGAATGTAAAGGGCCAATGGTTATAAAACGATTGAAGAGTAGAACAACGGTTAAATGTGTAGATTCAAGTTGTGGTTATAGTAAAAATATTTAAAAAAATTAAAAAAACAACTGTACATTTTTCCTCGGATGTAGTATCTTATATATAAATGGCGAATATTCTGAATTGTTCTAAGAATAAATAATTTAGTAGGAGGAAAAAATGGAGAGTTTGTTAAAAAAAACCAGAAGACTTAATAAGACATTGCAAAGCTACGGTTCGCAGCCTGTTTCATTCACTGATCTCAGTAAAATACTTTCTGATATCCTTGAGGCAAATGTGTACATTGCAAGCAGGAAGGGAAGAGTACTGGGCTACGCATTATCAGATGGATTTGAGTGTGACATAATCAATTCTGAGGTAGTAAAAGAAAGAAGATTCCCAAAGAAATACAACGAAGAACTGTTAAAGGTTATAGAAACAAGTGAAAACATCAAGGAAGTTACAGACTGTGTTTTTGACAATGTTTCTGAATGCAATTATCCGGACAAGATATCCACCGTCGTTCCAATTAATTCAGGTGGTAATAGATTGGGTACCCTTGTAGTTGCAAGATTTGGAAAAGAATTCACTGTTGAAGATCTGATCCTTTGCGAATACAGTGCAACTGTAGTGGGAATGGAAATCCTTAGAGCAACAACTGAAGAAATTGAAGAGGATGCAAGAAAGAAATCCATTGTACAAATGGCAATAGGTACCCTCTCATATTCAGAGAAGGAAGCAATGGAGCATATATTCAACGAATTGGATGGTATGGAAGGCTTGCTTGTAGCGAGTAAGATTGCAGACAGGGTAGGTATAACCAGGTCGGTTATCGTTAACGCCTTAAGAAAATTCGAGAGCGCAGGTGTAATCGAGTCAAGATCTCTTGGAATGAAGGGGACTCACATTAAGATTCTCAACGAAAAGCTTGTTGATGAACTGAAAAAGAAATAAATTAATGACACTCCAATATGGGGTGTCATATTTATGGATAAGGAACAAAAAGATTAAAAAGCCGTTGTAATGACAAATGTACTGTGGTATAATACTATGGTGATTACACACATCTGCTGATATTTAGGGTTGTGCTCATATGAGTCCCGAGATAGAGGATGCAGATGGAGGAAAATAACATGGAGGTGAAAGTATGTCAGTAGTATCAATGAAAAGTTTATTGGAAGCAGGTGTGCACTTTGGTCACCAAACTAGAAGATGGAATCCAAAGATGGCACAGTATATCTTTACGGAAAGAAACGGGATATACATTATTGACCTACAAAAGACTGTCAAGAAAATTGACGACGCATACAACGTAATGAAGGAAGTTGTTGAAAATGGCGGGGAAGCTCTTTTTGTAGGAACGAAGAAACAGGCTCAGGAAGCAATCGAGAATGAGGCGAAAAGATGTGGCATGCACTATGTTAACCAGAGATGGTTGGGTGGTATGCTAACAAACTACAAGACAATCAGAAAGAGAATCGACAGATTGCATCAGCTTGAAAAAATGGAAGAGGATGGTACATTTGAAGTCCTTCCAAAAAAAGAAGTTATCAAGTTGAGACATGAGGCTGAAAGACTTGAGAAATTCCTAGGCGGTATAAAAACAATGACCAGGATACCAGATGTCCTTTTTGTTGTAGACCCAAGAAAAGAGAAAATTGCGGTACAGGAAGCTCATATTCTTGGAATTCCTGTTATAGGTATAGTAGACACAAACTGCGATCCAGATGAGATTGATTTCATCATTCCTGGTAATGATGATGCAATAAGAGCTGTAAAACTGTTGACTGAGACAATGGCCAATGCTGTTATCGAAGCAAAGCAGGGAGAGCAGAACGATTCTGAGGAAAAAGCAGAAGCTACAGAAGAGTAAGAAGAAGGTAAGGATTGCAGACATTTCTGTATTCCTTACCATTTTAATGATATAGGAGGTATATTATGGCTATTAGTGCTTCTTTAGTAAAAGAACTAAGA
Organism: Gudongella ferriphila; assembly: GCF_046224405.1. Classification (NCBI taxonomy): domain Bacteria; kingdom Bacillati; phylum Bacillota; class Tissierellia; order Tissierellales; family Tissierellaceae; genus Gudongella; species Gudongella ferriphila. The sequence continues at coordinate 94,424 of NZ_JBJXRK010000003.1, forward strand.
GAAAAAACAGCAGCCGGAATGCTGGATTGCAAAAAAGCTCTTGAAAAAACAGATGGTGATATTGAAAAGGCAATAGACTACCTTAGGGAAAAAGGTCTTGCTTCTGCTTCGAAAAAATCCGGAAGGGTTGCATCGGAAGGACTTGTTGAAGCATACATCCACGGTGGAAGAATTGGAGTTCTTATTGAAGTCAACTCTGAAACTGACTTTGTTGCAAAAAATGATGAGTTCAAGGAATTTGTTAAGGACATGGCTATGCAGGTAGCTGCAGCTAATCCAAAGGTTGTATCAAGAGAAGAACTTTCAGAGGAAGAAATTGCACATGAGCGAGAAATACAAATGAACAAGGTTGTTAACGAAGGCAAACCAGCTCACGTTGCTGAGAAGATAGTTGAAGGTAGAATGGAAAAATTCTTCGAGCAAATCTGTCTTCTTGATCAAGGATTTATAAAGGACCCAAGCATCAAGGTGAAGGATTTGCTTGCATCCAAAATTTCAAAAATTGGTGAAAACATAGTTATTAGAAGATTCGTTAGATATGAAGTTGGAGAAGGTCTTGAAAAGAAAGAAGAAAACTTTGCTGAGGAAGTTGCAAAGCAAATGAACATGTAGTTAATAAAGGAGAACACTGGTTGTTCTCCTTTTAACAAGTTCGGGTAGGAATATCTCCAGAATCAGAATTCAGGAGATAGTGTTTAGTATTTATACTTTTCTGAGGAGTGTAGCCATGGAATCCATATTTAAAAGGGTCATATTGAAGCTAAGCGGTGAAGCACTTGCAGGTGGCAAGGGCACTGGTATTGATGTGGAAACAGTCAGTAGCATAGCTGAACAGATAAAAAAATTAAACGATTTTGGCGTTGAAGTTGCAATTGTAGTAGGTGGTGGTAACTTCTGGAGAGGACGCTCCACAGAGGATATGGACAGGGCAACCTCTGATTATATGGGTATGCTGGGAACAATGATGAATGCTCTGGCCTTGCAGGATTCATTGGAAAACATGGATGTTGTAACTCGAGTTCAGTCTGCCATTGAAATGAGGCAGGTTGCAGAGCCCTATATTAGAAGAAGAGCTATCAGACATCTGGAAAAGGGTAGGGTTGTTATTTTTGGCGCCGGGACAGGCAATCCATATTTTTCAACTGATACCACAGCTGCATTAAGGGCAGCCGAGATTGAAGCTGAAGTCATCCTTCTTGCAAAAAAAGGCGTAGATGGTGTTTATGACTCAGATCCAAAGTTTAACTGTGAGGCAAAAAAGTTTGACACTTTAAAATATATTGATATACTAAAATTAGGTCTTGGAATAATGGACTCCACAGCAACATCTTTATGTATGGATAACAGAATTCCATTGATCGTATTTGGAATTGATGATCCAGATAACATTGTAAATGTTGTACTTGGTAAAAAAATTGGAACCCACGTAAAGGAGGAGTAGTTATGGAATTAGATGTACACAAGGAAGCAGCATCGAAGATGGACAAAACCATATCCGTCTATAAGGAGGAGCTTGCAGCCATAAGAGCTGGTCGAGCAAACCCTGCACTGCTTGACAGAATTAGCGTTGATTACTACGGTCAGATGACACCTTTGAAGCAAGTTGGTAGTGTATCTGCTCCTGAACCTAGATTGCTTGTAATACAGCCTTGGGATGCAAACCTTATACCTGTGATTGAGAAGGAAATCATAAAATCTGACTTGGGATTAAACCCTTCAAACGATGGGAAATTAATAAGACTTATAATTCCACAGCTAACTGAAGAGAGAAGAAAAGACCTCATAAAGGTAGTAAAGAAAAATAGCGAAAATGCCAAAGTAGCTATCAGAAATACCAGAAGAGATGCCATTGACAAGATAAAGAAAATGGAGAAGGACAAGGAATTGACTGAGGACGATAGAAAACAGGCAGAGGAACACATGCAGGAAATCACAGACAAGCATATAGCTATGATAGACGAGATAACTGCAAAAAAAGAAGAAGAATTGATGGAAATATAATTGAACCCCTTCTGGAAGAAGGGGTTTTTGTTGATGGAGGAAGACATGACTGAAAATATCAGCAAAATCTTAAGTGAAATTGATACTGAAAATTTACCGGTTCACATTGGGATTATAATGGATGGAAATGGTAGATGGGCAAAACAGAGGGGGCTACCTAGGCATTTAGGTCATCAAGAGGGAATGAAAAAGGTAGTTCAAATAGTTGAAGCCTGCAATGAAATTGAGATTAACAACCTAACCCTCTACGCTTTTTCTACAGAGAATTGGAAAAGACCAAGCATTGAAGTAGAGGCACTGATGAACCTATTGGTTGTATTTGTGAGAAAAGAACTACAAAGACTGCATGAAAACAATGTAAAGATCAAGATATTGGGTGACATATCCAAGTTGCCTGAAGTACCTTTAAGAGAGGTTCATCGTGCAGTAGAGCTTACGTCAGACAACTCGGGAATGACACTTAATATTGCTCTTAATTATGGTGGGAGACAAGAGATAACCAAGGCAGTCATAGATATTTTAACTGATGTAAATAAGGGTAATATTAATATAGATGGAATAGATGAGAAAACAATATCTGAGTACCTGTACACAAAGGGTCAACCAGACCCTGACCTAATAATCAGACCCAGTGGAGAGCTAAGATTAAGTAATTTCTTAATTTATCAGGCAGCATATTCTGAGTTCTGGTTTTCTGATGTGTTGTGGCCAGACTTCAACGCGAATCATCTATATAGAGCCATTGTTGATTATCAGAAAAGAAATAGGAGATTTGGGGGTATTTAAGTGGGAGACCTGGGAGTGAGATTAATATCAGGAATTTTTGGGCTTGTATTGTTGGTAGGGGTTCTCCTCCTGGGAGGAACCTATTTAAGCTTATCAATCTTGATTTTATCTTTAATAGCATTAAGAGAATTCTATAATGCAGTTAGGAAAATGGGAGTCAATCCATTTGAAATGATTGGATATTCAGGCACAGTGTTATTGTTTCTAAGGAACTACTTTGGCTTTATTTCCTTTGATTTTATATTTTCAATAATACTGATTGCATCCTTGGCCGCAACCGTTATAATTAAGGAAAAGGACATAAAGGACTCAGCGATAACTATAACTGGAGTAATGTACATCCCTTTCCTACTCTTCCATATTTTATACCTAGATGGAAGTATTTATCTCTGGTTGGTTTTCTTGATAGCTTTTGGTACAGATACCTTTGCATATATTGTTGGTAGTAAGTTTGGAAAGAAAAAATTGTGTCCTGAAATCAGTCCAAAAAAATCAGTTGAAGGGGCAGTAGGCGGGATAATTGGAAGTATTATCGTAACCATAATATATTCCATCTTTGCTGAAATTACGCCCCTGTGGAGTGTAGCAATACTTGCACTAGCAGGGTCTATAATTTCACAGTTAGGTGACCTTACTGCATCCAGAATAAAGAGGGCAGCAGGTATAAAGGATTATGGAAAGATTATGCCAGGACATGGCGGTATGATGGATAGGTTTGACAGTATAATATTTACAGCACCAATAGTTTATTATTATGCGTATTACTTTTTTATGTAGAAAAACAGAGGTGAAATAAATGATAACAGCTTTAGCTGCAATATTTGTGTTTTTACTGGTTGTCCTAGTTCATGAGGCCGGCCATTTTACAGTAGCGAAGATAGTTGGAATAAAGGTCAATGAATTTGCTATAGGAATGGGTCCTAAGCTTATTCAGAAGAGGAAAGGCGAAACGCAATATACATTGAGGGCTTTACCCATCGGTGGTTATGTAAAGATGGAGGGTGAAGATGAATCCTCAAACGATCCTAGAAGCTTCAATAATGTATCTGTTTGGTCAAGAATTGCTGTAATTTCAGCTGGTGCAATAATGAATTTTGCTCTAGCAATAGTTGTCTTGTCATTGGTTGCTTTCAATGTGGGTACCCCTTCAACAACAATTGATGAGGTTATTGAAGGCAGTCCGGCACAGGAATATGGAATACTTCAAGGAGACAGGATCATTCAGATTGAAGGCACAACAATAAACAATTGGGATGACATCGTAACCACAATAAACAAACAGCAACCAGAGGCCTTCATATTGGTTCAGGTGGAAAGAGACGGGGAACTGTTAAACCTTGATGTCAAACCCACTCTTGATGACGGTAGAGTTGTGATTGGTATAGTCCCGACATATGAAACCGGGTTTTTTACGGCAATCAAATCAGGATTTCAAGAAACATGGTATTTTCTAAAACTTATGTTTCAGTTCTTGGGAATGCTGTTTCAAGGGAATGTTTCAACAAATGATTTGGCAGGGCCGGTTGGTGTCATAAACGAAATTGGGAATGCTGCAAGCATGGGCTTTACAAGTGTTCTTTACATCCTGGGGTTTATCAGCATAAACCTGGGCTTTTTCAATCTGCTGCCAATCCCTGCTCTTGATGGAAGCAAAATAGTCTTTCTGCTGATAGAGCTATTACGTGGAAAACCAATTGACGCTGATAAGGAAGGATTTATTCATTTTATTGGATTTATATTCCTTATATCACTTATGCTAATAGTCACCTATAAGGATCTTATTAGAATAGACCTTTTCTAATAGGTATTGAGGATGGTAAATATACATGAAAGTAAATGAATATATAAGGTGGATAATATGATTACTAGAAAAAAAACAAGAAAAATAAAGGTTGGGGATGTATATATAGGTGGAGATGCACCTATTAGTGTACAATCTATGACCAACACACCTACATCCGATGTTAAGAAAACCTTGAAACAGATACAGGAACTTCAGGAGGCTGGTTGTGATATCGTAAGGTCAGCTGTTTCCTCATTTGAAGATGCAAGGGCAATAAAGGAAATCAGAAAGCATATAGATATACCAATAATCGCTGACATTCAGTTTGATTATAGACTTGCCATTGAATCCATAAGACAGGGTGTGGATGGATTAAGAATCAATCCAGGGAACATCGGAAATCATCAAAGTGTCAAGGAAGTTGTGAATGCATGTAAATCTGAAAATATTTCAATCAGAATTGGGGTCAACTCAGGCTCGATAAAACGGGAGTATCTTGAAAAATTCAATGGAGTCAATGAAAACTCAATGGTTGAGAGTGCATTGGAGCAAGTCAGACTACTGGAAGATATGGATTTTCATGATATCAAAATATCCTTGAAAGCCAGCTCAGCACCTCTGACCATTGGTTCCTATGCTTTGATCTCAGAAAAATGTGATTATCCATTGCATCTCGGTGTAACTGAAGCAGGTACGCCCTGGAGAGGCACAATAAAGTCATCAGTTGGGATAGGTGCACTTCTGGCCATGGGAATAGGAGACACCATTAGAGTGTCCTTAACAGGTGATCCAGTTGACGAGGTTAAGGTCGGAAAGGAGATTCTAAAATCTCTCGGATTAAGGCATGAGGGTATAGAATTCATATCTTGTCCAACCTGCAGCCGTACCCATATTGACCTTATTACAATTGCCCAGGAAGCTGAAAGAAGATTGGAGCACATTAAAAAACCTATTAAGGTTGCAGTGATGGGCTGTGCAGTAAATGGGCCTGGGGAGGCTAGAGAGGCTGATATAGGAATCGCTGGTGGGAATGGAGAAGGTCTTATTTTCAAAAAGGGTGTAATTGTCAGGAAGGTACCTGAAGATAAGCTACTTGAGGAACTGATGAAGGAAATCGAGGAGATCGAGAGTTGATTAAGGAGAGTTAAGGTATGGCAGAAAATAAAACTATAAAATCATTGTTCTCTGATGAAACTCTGATTGCATCATTTATTGAAGATCTGGAAATCAGATCAGTAGTTCTTGATAACAAGTCTATGAAATTGTCAATTGTCATTGAGGACAAACATTGGGTGACCTCTAGGGATAAAAACTCCATCAAATCAGTGGTCAATGATAAATTCCATGGATTATCGGTTGAAGTGGAGTATACTGAGATTAAAACATCATTGGACCAGGATCAGCTCCTGAAATTGATTAAGAGAAAAATAGGCAATCAAATACCCTCTAGCTCATCTTGGTTAGAGGATGTTGTTTTGAATGAGGGAGAAATCATAAACCTGGTCTTGCCAGGTGAACTACCATATAGATCGGTGACGAGAAATGGGCTACTGGATGAATTGACCGAAATTACTGAAAAGGCTTCAGGTAAGCCATTGAATGTGGATTACATGGACATCCAGCAAAATGAAGAGTTCTTTTATAATACTGAAATGGAAGAACGAAAAATTCTGAAGGAAATGATGATAAAAAAACCTACAGAAAAATCAGATAAAAAATCAAGAACAAAAGACTATTCCTTTGGCAAGAAAATAAAGGGAGATCCAATCAGTATAATCGATATAGATATGCAGACGGGAAGTGCCATAATTGAAGGGAAAATATTTCAGGTTGAGACGAAATCCATCAAGGATAATCGAACGCTTGTGATCTTCTATCTATCAGATGGTACAAATTCAATTTCGTCCAAGGTTTTCTTGAGTGGAGATCAATCCGAAGAATTTATTTCAAATATCAGAGAGGGAGTCTATGTAGTCTTAAGTGGTGATGTTGTATATGACACCTATGCTAAAGAAATGACCATAATGCTTAAATCCATCCAGGTAAAAGAACAAGAAATAGTAATGGACAATGCCAATGAGAAGAGGGTAGAGCTTCATTTGCATACTCAAATGAGCTCCATGGATGGTGTGTCACATACCAAGGATTTAATAAAAAGAGCCAAAGAGTGGGGGCATGAGGCAATAGCCATTACTGACCACGGTGTTGTTCAAGCATTTCCTGATGCAATGGAGATGAGTGAGGGAATTAAAATAATCTATGGTGTAGAAGCATATATGATAAATGATAAAAAGCAGATAGTGACTGGAAATGTAGAGGGCAGGGCAATTGATGATTTTGTAGTATTTGACTTGGAGACAACAGGTCTATCTCCAAAGAACGATAGAATTACTGAAATCGGAGCTGTAAAAATACAAAATGGTGAAATAGTCGATAGCTTTAGTCACTTGATCAATCCCGATATGCCTATACCTGAGCTTATAACAAAACTTACAGGCATAACTGATGACATGGTAAAGAATAAGCCTACCATCGAAAAGGTGCTGCCTGAATTTCTGGACTTTATTGAAGACAGTGTTTTGGTTGCCCACAACGCATCATTTGATATGGGATTTATCCGGGAAGCGTATGATAGCATTGGTGTCAATCTTAAGAACCCTGTTTTGGACACGCTTGAACTTTCCAGAGCTATGTTTCCAACAATGAAGAGCCACAAACTTAACCTTATTGCAAAGCATTTAAAGGTTGAGCTAAAAAATCATCACAGAGCCGTCGATGATGCTTTGGCAACAGGAAACATACTCTTGAAGGTTCTGGAATTGCTAAGTGGTAGAGATCTCAAAAACCTGGATGACTTAAATGGACTTACAGGCAATGCCGATTCTACAAAGGGAGATATGCACCATGTTATACTCCTAGCAAAGAATCAATCTGGACTTAAAGACCTTTACAGGTTGATTTCTGAATCACATCTAAACTATTTCCATAGAAAACCAAGAATGCCAAAATCACTTATTGAAAGCAACAGAAGTGATTTGATAATAGGAAGCGCCTGTGAAGCGGGGGAATTATTTAGAGCTATCATAAGGAATAAACCCGAGCAGGAAATAAGAGATATTGCAAAGTTTTATGATTACCTTGAAATCCAGCCTCTGGGGAACAATGACTATATGGTTAGAGAAGGGATTGTGAAGAATAAGGAAGAACTTAAATCCATTAACATGAGGATTTACAGATTGGGAAAAAGCTTAAACAAACCCGTTGTTGCGACTGGTGATGTTCATTTTCTTGACCCTGATGATGAAGTTTACAGAAGAATCCTTATGTCCGGGCAAAAATTCCAGGATGCAGACTATCAACCCCCACTATACTTCAGAACCACTGAACAGATGCTAAAGGAGTTCGATTATATGGGTGAGGATATTGCGAAGGAAGTTGTAGTTACAAATCCCAATAAGATTAACTCCATAATTGATAGGTGCATTCCAATTCCTGATGGCACTTTCCCACCACAAATTGAAGGCTCTGATCAGGAACTAAGGGAAATAACCATAAACCAGGCTGTAGAAACCTATGGTAGTCCGCTTCCTGACCTGGTAAAGAAGAGGCTGGAAAGAGAACTGGATTCCATTATAAAGAATGGTTATGCAGTTATGTATATAATTGCTCAAAAACTGGTGTGGAAATCAATAGAGGATGGTTACCTGGTAGGTTCAAGGGGTTCTGTAGGGTCTTCCTTTGCTGCTACCATGAGTGGAATAACCGAGGTAAATCCACTTCCGCCTCACTATGTATGTCCAGCCTGTAAAAATAGCGAGTTTTTCACAGATGGCTCAATTGCTTCAGGCTATGATTTGCCGGATAAGCAATGTCCAAAATGCAACGAGAACTACATTAAGGAAGGGCACGACATACCCTTCGAGGTATTTTTGGGCTTTGAGGGCGACAAGGAGCCAGATATTGACCTTAACTTCGCAGGAGAATACCAGCCAAGAGCTCACAAATACACAGAGGAGCTGTTTGGGGAAGGAAAAGTATTTAGAGCCGGAACTATAGGCACAATCGCCGACAAGACAGCCTATGGTTTTGTTAAAAAATATTTTGAGGAGAGGGAAATTACTGTTAGTCAAGCTGAAATAAATAGATTGCTTAAAGGCTGCACAGGGATAAAAAGAACCTCAGGACAGCATCCAGGGGGGGTAATGATTGTACCGGATTACAAGGACATTCATGACTTTTCACCTATACAATATCCTGCCGATGACAAGAAGTCTGGAGTAATAACCACACATTTTGACTATCACGCCATAAGCGGCAGAATTTTGAAACTGGATATTCTTGGTCATGATGTTCCGAGTATAATCAGAATGCTGGAGGACATTACAGGCATTGACCCTACAACAATTCCCCTTGATGACAAGGATACAATGGAGCTGTTTACAAGCACAAGGTCAATCGGAGTGGATCCGGATGCAATTAATTGTCCGGTTGGAACATTGGGAATTCCTGAGTTTGGGACAAAATTTGTAAGGCAGATGCTAATTGAAACCAAACCCACTACGTTTTCAGAGCTGGTCAGGATCAGTGGACTATCTCATGGTACTGATGTATGGATCAATAACGCTCAGGAGCTTGTGAAGAATAAGATAGCCCCATTGGCTAAGGTTATATCTACACGTGAGGATATAATGCTGTCGCTGATCAATGCTGGAATGGATAAAAAACAATCCTTCTTTATCATGGAAAAGGTAAGGAAGGGAAAAGGACTAAAACCCGAAGAGGAAGAAGCAATGAGAAAGCTTGGGTTACCTGAATGGTATATCGAATCCTGCAATAAGATTAAGTACATGTTCCCAAAGGCACACGCTGCAGCATACGTGACAATGAGCTTCAGGATAGCATATTTCAAGGTTCACCATCCACAAGCCTTTTATGCAACCTACTTTACCACCAAGTCCTCTGACTTTGATGCAGATTTGATACTCAAGGGTGAATCTGCAGTCAGACAAAAGCTTAATGAGCTGGAACAAAAAGGTATGGGGGCTACCACCAAAGAAAAGAATCAGATAACCGTACTTGAAGTTGTACTTGAAATGTACACCAGAGGATATGGATTTGACAGGGTGGATCTTTATGAATCAGATAGCGATAAATTCCTCATAAATGAAAATGGTATTTTGCCTCCTCTTAAGGCCCTGGATGGAGTAGGTGAGAATGCAGCAAGAAAAATTGCTGAGGAGAGGGAAATAAAGACATTTATGTCAATAGAGGATCTTGTAAAAAGGGGAAAAGCAACAAGACCAGTAATAGATGCTCTAAAAGGTCATGGATGTTTGGATTCTCTGCCTGAGAGCAACCAAATTAGCTTATTTAGCATTTGATTTAATAAACTCAATATGTTATAATAAATAAGACAATTAGAGTGATTTCCGGCAAGAGTGGGTTTTTCCCACTCTTCGTTTGTGTCAGGGAGTCTGAGATGGAGGTGTATGATGAGTAAAAAAGGTTTTATGACAAGCATTGAAAATTTGTGCGAAGACGTCACTTCAGAGCTAGGCTATGAGCTGGTTGATGTGGAATACTTAAAGGAAAGCGGAGACTATTACCTTCGGGTCTATATCCATAAACCTGGTGGAGTGAATCTTGATGATTGTCAGATTGTTAGCGAAAAGCTAAGCGAAAGACTCGATGATAAGGACTTGCTTCAGAAGGCTTATTATCTCGAGGTATCATCCCCTGGACTTGACAGACCCCTGAAAACAGACAGGGACTTTGAGAGAAATCTGGAAAAGGAAGTTGAAGTCAGCCTCTACAAGGCAGTTGACGGGGTAAAGAAATTCGAAGGAATTTTAAAGTCATATAACGGAGATTCAGTTGAGCTGGAGACCGTTGATAAAATGGTTGAAATACCGAGGGATACAATTTCTTTGATTCGGTTGACCATTAAATTTTAAGGAGGAATATACGGATGAATGTTGATTTCATCAATGCTCTTGAGGAAATTGAAAGAGAGAAGGGCATTTCTAAGGATATCATTTTTGACGCATTGGAGTCAGCTCTGATATCCAGTTATAAGAAAAATTTCGGTTCTTCACAGAATGTAATTGTGGAAATGGACCGAGATACTGGAAAAGTTGAAGTTTTCGCAACTAAGGATGTTGTTGAAAATGATGCAATTGAAGATGAATTTCTACAAATGCCTCTTGAGGAGGCGAAAGAAATTAATCCTAATTACGAGGTTGGAGATGTGGTTAAACTTGAAATCACACCGAAAAACTTTGGTAGAATTGCAGCTCAAACAGCAAAGCAGGTCGTAATCCAAAGGATAAAGGATGCTGAAAGAGATGTAATTTTCGATGAGTTCATCAACCGAGAGAACGAAATCATTACTGGCCAGATTCAGCGTATTGCCAAGAACAATGTGTACATCGATCTGGGCAAAACAGAAGGAATATTGCCACCGTCTGAGCAGATTTCAGGTGAGGATTATAATCAGGGAGACAGGAAGAAGCTTCTGATACTGGAGGTTAAAAAGACAACCAAAGGACCTCAAATAGTTCTCTCTAGGGCTAACACTGGACTAGTTAAAAGGTTATTTGAACTGGAAGTTCCAGAAATAGCTGAAGGGATCGTTGAAATCTACTCAGTTTCAAGAGAGGCGGGGTCAAGAACCAAGATAGCGGTATTTTCCAAGAATCCCGATGTAGATGCATTAGGTTCATGTGTAGGGTTTAAGGGAGCCAGAGTAAAGGCAATTGTTGATGAATTGAATGGCGAGAAAATTGACATAGTAATCTGGAGCAAGGAGCCTGCGGAATTTATTGCAAATAGCTTGAGTCCTTCAAAAGTTGTAAAGGTTGTTCCAAACGAGAAGGAAAAATCAGCGATTGTTATAGTACCTGATTACCAATTGTCCCTTGCCATAGGAAAAGAAGGTCAAAATGCAAGATTGGCAGCAAAACTTACTAATTGGAAAATAGATATAAAATCAGAAACACAATACAAGGAATTCATTGAAAAGCAAGCTATAAAGGATGAAGTGGCCGCTAACAATGAAGAAAATGAAGTGGAACCATTCGAGGATGGTAGTGCAAATTATTCTGAGCAAACTTCAGATGAGAACTCATCAGATGAAGGACTTGATCCAGTTACAAGTGAAGCTTCAGATGAATCCTCAGATGAAAAGTAGATTGGAGGAATACCATGAGTGCAAGAAAAATTCCACTGAGAAAGTGCATTGCATGTAATGAAATGAAGCCTAAGAAAGAATTGGTACGAGTAGTAAAGAATAAGGAAAACGAGGTAAGTGTTGATCTAACGGGAAAGGCAAATGGAAGAGGTGCATATATATGCCCTACCATTGAATGCTTTGAGGAGGCTTACAGAAATAAGAAGTTTCAGAGAGCCTTACAGACAGAAATAACTGAAGAGATATACTCCAGATTAAAGAACGTCATAGAGAAATAAAGGATCACCTTAAACAAACAGGAGGTGCAAGGTATGACAAAAGTAAGAATTTATGAACTAGCAAAAGAACTCAATATGTCCAGTAAAGCTTTGATGGAGAAAATTGAAGGACTTGAATTAAAAATCAACAGTCATATGAGTTCAATTGAAGATGAAGAAGCACAGCTTATCAAGGAGCTATTGACAGAGGAAAAGCCAGAAGATAAAACTGACATTGAAGATGAAGCTGATTTTTTAGATGAAGATGAAAAGCCTAAAGTAAAAAAACCAAAGAAAAAGCAACAAAAAATTGAAGAGACTCCAATAGAAAAAGAGGAAAAAAATATCGAAAAGAAGACTATTGAAATTGAATCAGAAGTAATTGTAAAAGACCTAGCTGAAATGATAGGGGTTAATGCTTCGCAGATCATAACAAAGCTAATTGGTCTAGGCGTTATGGTTAATCAGAATCAAGCCATAGACAGCGAAATTGCATCAATTGTAGCAGATGATTTTAATGTGGAAGTAAAGGCTCTTGAGCCTGAAGTTGAGCAAACAGAGGAAGATTTACTGGATTATGATGATGAACCAGAGGACATGCTGCCAAGACCTCCAGTTGTAACTGTTATGGGACACGTAGACCATGGTAAGACATCATTATTGGATGCAATCAGGCACACAAATGTAACTGATAAAGAGGCTGGTGGAATTACTCAGCATATTGGTGCATATGCAGTCAATGTAAACAACAAGAAAATAGTATTTTTGGATACACCGGGACATGAAGCATTTACATCAATGAGAGCAAGAGGTGCAAGTGTAACAGACGTTGCGATCCTAGTGGTAGCAGCTGATGATGGAGTAATGCCACAGACCGTGGAAGCAATAGCTCACGCGAAGGCAGCCGGCGTTCCAATAATTGTAGCAATCAACAAAATTGACAAACCAGATGCAAACCCTGACAGAGTGAAGCAGGAGCTTGCTGACAATGGACTGGTCCCAGAGGATTGGGGTGGAGATACAATTATTGTGCCAGTTTCAGCAATCCAAAGGACGGGAATAGAGGATTTGCTTGAAATGATACTATTGGTGGCCGACATGCAGGAATTAAAAGCTAATCCTGAGAGAAGGGCTGTAGGAACAATTATTGAAGCACAGCTAGACAAGGGGAAAGGACCTTTGGCAACGGTACTTGTTCAAAAGGGAACGTTACATGTTGGCGATATGGTAGTTTCAGGTTTGGCTAGTGGACGTATTAGAGCAATGCTGGATGAAAAGGGCAAGAATGTTAAGAAGGCAACTCCGTCAATACCAGTTATGATTTTGGGACTGTCAGAAGTTCCAAATGCAGGAGACCTACTGTTTGCAGTTGAAAATGAAAAAGCAGCAAGAAACTTGGCAGATGCAAGAAAAAATCAGTTAAGAGAGGCTCAGATGAAGCAATCATCAAAGGTTTCACTAGATGATTTGTTTGAAAAAATTAAGCTTGGAGAGGTCAAGGATCTTAATATAATCGTCAAGGGTGACGTTAGAGGATCAATAGAAGCACTTAGCCAATCACTGAACAAGCTGGACACTGAAGAGGTAAGGGTCAATCTAATACACGGTGGAGTCGGTGGAATTACCGAAAGTGATATTATGCTGGCATCAGCTTCAAATGCAATTGTTATTGGGTTTAATGTCAGACCAAACCTTAATGCTATAGAAGTTGCTAAAAAAGAAGATGTTGACATTAGAACCTACAGAATAATATATGAAGCCATAGAGGATATTCAAGCTGCTGTAAAGGGGATGCATGCACCAAAGATAGTTGAGGAAATACTTGGACGTGCTCAGGTTAGAGCAACCTTCAGGCTGCCCAATGGAAATACCATCGCTGGAATATATGTTGTAAGTGGCAAGATTACCAGGAATGCGAATATCAGACTGCTAAGGGACGATGTTGTCATTTTTGATGGTTCAGTGTCATCGCTGAAGAGATTCAAAGATGATGCCAAAGAGGTTTTAACTGGTTTTGAGGCTGGTTTGGGACTTGAGAACTTCAATGACATTAAAGAGGGAGACAATCTTGAGGCATATGTCCTGAAGGAAGTCAAAAAAGATTAGAGGTGTGACAAATGAATGAAAAAAGAATAAACCGAATTTCCGAGGAAGTTAAAAAGGTCGTTTCCGATCTTATTCAAAATGAGATCAAGGATCCTAGAATAAGCGGTATGCCCAGTGTAAATAAAGTTAGTGTAACCAAGGATCTTAGATTCGCCAAGATATATATATCTGTTTTGGGAAGTGAAGAGGACAAGGAAAGCACCATAGAAGGGCTTCAAAGTGCCAAGGGTTTTGTTAGAAAGGAAATCGGAAACAGAATCAATCTGAGACATGTTCCAGAGCCGATATTTATGCTGGATGAAAGCATAGAGCAGGCACTCTATATGTCGAAGCTTATTGAAGAAGTTAACAGAGACTCAAAGGAGGACTCTGATGCTAAGAAAGAGTGATCTTGATGCCCTTAAAGCTGATATAGAGACCAGTGAAACAATAGCCGTTGTCTCCCACATGAATCCAGATGGAGACAACCTGGGCTCCCTCTTGGCTGCAGGGCTATCCCTTGAAAAAGCGGGTAAAAGTATTTTGTTTGTAAAGGCAGACATAATACCTGAAGACTACAGATTTCTACCGGGAATCGAAAAGTTGGAAGCTGTGGATGATGAAATCCAAATGATAGACCTTTTGATGGTTTTAGACAGTAGTGATCCGGATAGACTGGGTGAAAATAAAATTCTTCTTGATAAATCCAAGAAGGTAGTAAATATAGACCATCACATAAGCAATACTGAGTATGGGGATATTAACATAGTTATGCCAGAGTTATCATCTACCGGGGAGATTTTATTCGCATTGCTGCTCCAAATGGAAATGCCAATTAATATCGATATTGCTTCCTTGATCTATATAGCCATGAGTACCGATACAGGTAGATTTACCTATCAGGGTGTTAATGGCAGAACCCATGAAACTGTTGCAAAGCTGTATGATTACGGTATTGATGCCTATGGATTAAATACCAAGCTATATCAAAGAAGAAGCTTAAAAAGAACAAAGCTATTCATAGAGGCAATATCAAAAATGGAGCTGTACAATGACAACAGGATCGGTCTTGTAAAAATCACAGGGAAGATGCTTGATGAAACTGGAACATCTATGGATGACACAGAAGGCATCGTTGAGTTCATAAGGGATACAGATTCAGTGGAGGCAGCATGTCTTTTGAAGGAAATTGATGAAAATGTTGTTAAAATAAGCTTGAGAACAAAGAATAGTGTTGATGCCAATAAGGTATGCAGCAGCTTCAACGGTGGAGGACACAGCAGGGCATCAGGTGCCACGGTTGAGGATACCATCGACAATGTTGAAAAAAGGTTGATAGAAGAGATAAACAAGTATCTATAGATAAGCAGGGTGAGTTGATGAATGGAATAATTAACTTTTTCAAACCAGCTGGTATGACTTCTCACGACGCAGTTGCATATTTCAGAAGACTACTTGGCACAAAAAAGGTAGGACATACTGGGACCCTGGATCCAATGGCTACAGGTGTTCTCCCAATTTGTGTGGGTAAGGGGACAAAAGTATCTGAGTATCTACTTGGGGTTGATAAGGAATATATTGCAGAGCTTACTTTGGGGACTTCATCCGATACCCAGGATAGAACAGGTACTGTGATAAATTCTTCAGATGAAATTGTGAGTGAGACTCAAATCAAACAGGTATTCGAATCGTTCAGAGGAGAGATATACCAGGTCCCACCTATGTATTCTGCAAAGAAAATAGGGGGTAGGAAATTATATGACCTTGCCAGAAATGGTATCGAAGTGGAGAGAGAACCAAGAAAAATAAATATCAAGGATATTAGGATTCTACACAATCAGGATAACAGGAAGATAACCTTCTATACAAGGTGTTCAAAGGGGACCTACATTAGGACAATATGCAATGACATAGGAGAACTCCTAGGAACATATGGACACATGTCCTACCTTTTAAGGGTTGGAGTGGGAGATTTCAAGATAGAAGATTCCTACGGCATGGATACTCTTAACGAAATGGATAAGGATGCTCTTGTAAATATAATTCAGCCTATGGATAATGCCATACTTTTTATGGATAGCGTTAATCTAGATGATAGATACTACAAACCCTTGACCAATGGAGTAAGGGTTGAGTTAAACAAAAAATTAGAAGTGGATACAAACAAGCTGCATAGAATATATGTTTCAAATGAATTTATAGGTATTGGAAATATCATTGAAGAAAATGACAGAAAAACACTAAAAATGGAAAAAGTATTGATCAGGTGAGAAAATGGAAATTATAAGGATTAACAATACAGATGAAACCAGGTTCGAGACATCTCTCGCATTGGGGAATTTTGACGGTGTCCACATAGGTCATCAAAAGCTCATAAAATCAATGATAGAAACCGCAAATAGGTCTAATCTTCATCCATCAATGATGATATTTGAGAACCACACAAAATCATTTGTATTCAAAAATGGACCCAGACTAATCAATAGTAATGTTCAAAAAAATAGATTCCTAGAGAAGCTGGGAGTTAAGACGCTTTACACAATGAAGTTTGATGATGAAATAATGAAACTTAGTCCACAGGAGTTTGTGAGATCTATATTGTATGGAAAGCTTAACTGTAGAGCAATCACTGTTGGACCTGACTATAAATTTGGATATAAGGCTCAGGGAGATGTAGATCTTTTGATTTCACTTAGCAAGGAACTAGGAATAAAGACTGAGATCATTCAACCGGTATACCATGATGATATACTGGTAAGCAGTACTCGAGTAAGAGATCATTTGACAGATGGGGAAATTGTCGAAGCCAATAGATTGTTGGGTAGACCCTTTAGTGTAATTGGGGAGGTTATTCACGGCAAAGGTTTGGGGAAAAAACTCGGTGTCCCAACTGCTAACATAAGACCAATGGACAAGTATGTAATACCGAAAAAAGGTATATATATGACATATACCGTTATAGATGGAAAAACCTATCCCAGTGCAACGAATATTGGAGTTAATCCAACATTTGATGAGGTAGACCTTAAAATAGAAAACCACATTATTGGCTTTGATGATGAAATCTATGGAAAGGAAATCGAGATATTCTTCCTTGAATATATAAGACCTGAAAAGAAATTTGACTCAGTGGAGGATCTCAAGAGTAGAATGCATGAGGATATCAGGTATATCAAACAAAAATCCGATTTACATTTATAGCAAAGTATGTTAAACTTTAAATGTTAAGGATTACCTTTGGCAATGCTTGTCGTTCCTCGGCGCCTGCATAGCTGATGGTGTACAAAAAAATATTTGGAGGTGCAAAAATGTTAACAAGAGAAGAAAAAGACAAGATTATGGAAGAGTATAAAATGCACGAAGGTGATACTGGATCACCAGAAGTACAGGTTGCACTGCTTACTCACAGAATCAATTCTGTAAACGAACACTTGCAATCACACAAGAAAGACCATCACTCAAGAAGAGGTCTGCTGAAAATGGTTGGACAGAGAAGAAATCTACTAAGATATTTACAGAATAAGGATATTGAAAGATATCGTTCTTTAATTGAAAAGCTTGGCATCAGAGGTTAATTAGAGCGGGACTTCCCGCTCTATTAGTTTATTAGACTATATATTTCGACACACAAATTAAGAACTTACAAGGAGGTAATTTATGGAAAGAAGATTCCACTACACCTTGGCAGGAAGAGAATTGACTATAACCACTGGAAAAGTGGCTGAACAGGCTAGCGGAGCTTGTTTGGTACAATACGGAGACACCGTGACAGTGGTAACAGCAACTCAATCCAAGAAACCAAAAGAAGGATTAGATTTCTTCCCGCTTAGCTGTGATTATGAAGAGAAGTTGTATTCAGTTGGAAAAATACCAGGTGGATTCATCAAAAGAGAAGGTAGACCTAGTGAAAAGGCGATTTTGACATCAAGATTGATTGATAGGCCAATAAGACCCTTGTTCCCTGATGGCTTCAGAAATGAGGTGCAGGTAGTTGCAACTGTGCTGTCAGTAGACCAGGACAGTAGCCCAGAAATTGCTGCTATGATTGGTTCATCGATTGCATTGTCAATATCAGACATCCCATTCGACGGGCCTACAGCATCTGTAAACGTAGGGTTGGTGGATGGAGAGATCATCATAAACCCAGATAGCAAGCAAAGAGAGATTTCCGAATTGGATTTGGTTGTATCGGGAACAAAGGATGCAATTATGATGGTGGAAGCAGGCGCCAAGTTTGTATCAGAGGAAACCATGCTTAACGCAATACTTACAGGTCATGCTGAGATAAAGAGGCTATGTGAGTTTATCGACGGTATCGTAGCTGAAGTAGGTAAGGAGAAGGTTGAGTATCAGGTATTCCTACCAGATGATGAAATACGATTAAAAGTAGAAGAAGTTGGCAAGGAAAAACTTGCTCAAGCTCTTAATACTGAAGATAAAGTAGAGAGAGAAGAAAAATTATCATTGGCAAAGGATGAAATACTCCAGGAGGTTTTGGAGGCTTTCCCTGAAGGTGAAAAGCACATAAGAGAAGTGATTGGTAATATAATTAAAAGCAATGTTAGAAAGCTAATAACAGAAGAATCAAGAAGACCTGATAATAGAGAGCTTGATGAAATAAGAGATATTAGTTCAGAGGTAGGTCTTCTACCTAGAGTACACGGTTCTGGTTTGTTTAATAGAGGTCAGACCCAGGTTCTAACAATTGCGACATTGGGTGCTTCAAGTGATGTTCAAATAATCGATGGTCTTGGTGATGACGAATCCAAAAGATACATGCATCATTACAACTTCCCAGCTTATTCAGTTGGTGAAACCAGACCTATGAGAGGACCTGGAAGGCGTGAAATCGGACATGGGGTGCTGGCAGAAAGAGCACTTGAACCTGTCATTCCTTCGGAAGATGAGTTCCCTTACACTTTGAGATTGGTTTCTGAAGTTCTCAGCTCCAATGGGTCGACTTCTCAGGCAAGTGTTTGCGGCAGCACACTGGCACTTCTAGATGCAGGGGTTCCGATAAAGGCTCCAGTAGCTGGAATAGCCATGGGATTAATCAAGGAGAATGATAATGTTGCAATATTGACAGACATTCAGGGTCTAGAGGATCACCTTGGAGATATGGACTTCAAAGTAGCAGGAACTAGTGAAGGAATCACTGCTATCCAGATGGACATCAAGATTTCTGGCATTAGTGAGGAGATCATGAGAGTAGCACTTGAAAAAGCAAGAGTTGCCCGACTGTATATCCTTGAAAGAATGGCAGAAACAATAGCACAACCTAGAGAGGAAATGTCACCATATGCACCAAGAATACAGACATTGCAGGTGCATCCTGACAAAATCAGAATGATTATTGGGCCAGGTGGAAAGGTAATAAACAAAATTATCGATGAAACTGGAGTCAAGATTGATATTGATGATACTGGAAAAGTGTCCATTGTATCAAATGATGGAGAAGGAAGCAGAAGAGCTATCGAAATGATAGAAACCATAATTAAGGAAGTTGAAGCAGGAGAGATTTATAAAGGCAAGGTTACCAAGATAATGAATTTTGGAGCCTTTGTAGAGGTACTACCCGGCAAAGAAGGACTTGTTCACATATCTCAACTTGCAAAGGAAAGAGTCAATAAGGTAGAAGATGTTGTTTCTGTCGGAGATGAGATAATGGTTAAAGTCATGGAGATTGACAAACAAGGTAGGATTAACCTTTCTAGAAAAGTGCTTCTTAAGGAAGAACCAAAAACTGAAGAAGATACTGAAAACAAAGATAAATAGAACCAGAACATGAACCTTAAATCGGTTCATGTTTATTTTTGTTAACAAATGTGTTAATAATTGATAAAATAGAATTTGAGATCGACATTTGGAGGAATTAATGTATACAGTAAAGAAGTTAGAAAATGGAATAAAAGTTATAATGCATCAAATTCCCTATTTGAAATCAGCAACCATTGGGATTATTGTAAACAGTGGATCTTTTTTCGAAGACAAGGAAAACAATGGAGTATCCCATTTTATCGAGCATATGCTGTTCAAGGGTACAAAAAGGAGAACAGCTAGGGAGATAGCGGAGGCAATGGATGACATCGGAGGTCAGGTAAATGCATTTACAAGTAAGGAACATACCTGTTTTTATGGAAAGGTCATAGACGAACACCTACCAATTGCCATAGATGTACTTGGAGATATGATAACAAACTCCACTTTCAATGAAAATGAGATTCAAAAGGAAAAGGGAGTTATAATAGAAGAAATTAACATGTACAAAGATTTTCCCGAAGATTTGGTTTTTGAAATGCTGACAGAACAAACCTATCGGGATATTAGCCTTGCCTATCCAATACTTGGTACAACTGACTCAGTCAATACCTTCAATAGAGATATAATCTATTCATATTTCATCAAAAAATATGTACCGGAGGACATGGTAGTTTCAGTTGTCGGAAGCTTCTCTGAGGAGCAGGTCATTGAACTGCTCAACAAAGAGCTTGGTACCTTTAACAGAAACAGCAAGGGAGATGAGAATATTCCTTCCTATGATTTTGATGCTGGGCGTTCAATTATGGGCTTGTATAAAGATATTGAACAGCTTAATATTGCCATGGGATTTCAAGGTCCATCCACATATTCGGATGATATTTTCCCAATGATGATTGTAAACAACATACTGGGAGGAACAATCAGTTCCAGACTGTTCCAGGAAATAAGGGAGAATAGAGGACTGGTATATACAATCGAATCCTCGCTAACATCCTACAATGGTGCTGGAATGTTGTCAATTTATGCTGGTTTGACCAAGGACAATTTACATTCCGTGTCAGAACTTATCAAGTATGAGATTAATCAGCTCAAGAAAAATCTTATATCTGCTAAAGAGCTTGAGAAATCCAAGGAGCACCTTAAAGGAAGCTACATTCTGAGTCTGGAAGGCACTTTTAGCAAAATGTACGAAATGGGGAAAAACCTTTTGCATGGCAGACCAATAGAGACTCCAGAAATTGTACTTGAACACATCAACAATATCAGGATGGATGATATTGAGAGAGTGGTTCAGAAGTATCTTTTGTGGAATCAAATGAATATTGCATATGTAGGTCCTGTTAAGAATGTCGATAAATTAAATGAAGAACTGAAATCAATTTTTGAATGATGGGAGGAATTATCAAATGAAAGTAAATATTGTTAATAAGGGTAGTCTATCTTTACCTGAATACAAGACAGAAGGAGCATCAGGAATTGATCTGATGGCAAATCTTAAAAATGCCATAGTACTTAATCCTATGGAAAGATTCATGGTACCCACTGGTCTTTTTGTGGAAATCCCAGAGGGTTATGAAGCTCAGATAAGAGGTAGGAGTGGATTGGCAGCAAAGAATGGTATCACTCTTGCCAATGGAGTA
Source organism: Gudongella ferriphila (assembly GCF_046224405.1). Classification (NCBI taxonomy): domain Bacteria; kingdom Bacillati; phylum Bacillota; class Tissierellia; order Tissierellales; family Tissierellaceae; genus Gudongella; species Gudongella ferriphila. Next base: position 115,925 of record NZ_JBJXRK010000003.1, read on the forward strand.
GGAACGATTGATAGTGATTATAGAGGTGAAATAAAGGTAATTCTCATAAACCTAGGGAATGAGCCCTTCGAGATTAAGCATGGAGATAGAATTGCGCAGATGATACTTGCAAAATACGAGAAAATAGAATTCAACCTGGTGGATTATCTTGAAGAGACAGACAGAGGCTCAGGAGGGTTTGGTCACACTGGTTTGTAGTTCCATTAATTACCTGGAGCTACAGGATGAGAAACAACATTAAATGTGTTATAATCAAGTTATGTATTTATCACTAAGATGAAATCTACTATGAATCAATATTTTCATATATGGGATTTGTGTACGAGGAGGTAAACTTTTGAATTGGATAGAAGCAATAGTTTTAGGTATATTTCAAGGTGTGGCAGAATTTCTCCCAATTAGTAGTTCCGGCCACCTGGCGTTGTTACAGCACATGTTCGGAATAACTGAGGGAAACCTGTTTTTTACAGAAATGCTTCATTTTGGTACTCTGATATCAATAGTTATAGTTTATTTTGAGGATGTTAAGAGGATTGTAATAGAGTTTCTAAGTTTACTGGGTAATCTATTGACAGGTAGAAAGATTGGAGATCTGACTGATCATCAAAGACTTGGTCTTCTTATTATTGCAGGTTCAGTTCCTACAGCCATAATTGGAATAACATTTGAGGATTTTTTCGAATCACTTTATACTTCTTTGATTCCAATAGGAATTGCCCTATTGGTAACAGGATTTTTATTATGGTTTGCAGAGAAAAAAGGAACTGAGAACAAGGACATTCAGAAGATGTCTTTAGTTGATTCATTGATAATCGGAACCTTTCAGGGATTGGCGATAATCCCTGGAATCTCAAGATCAGGTTCTACCATAGTAGCGGGATTGCTTAGAGGATTAAAGAAGCCACTCACAACTGAGTTTTCATTCCTGTTGGCACTACCTGCAACCTTTGGAGCGTTTCTAATGGGAATCATAAAGGTATTTAAAGGTGGGGACGGAGTAATTGTAAACACGCCACTTGTAGTTGGGGTTATATTGTCAACTGGTGTAGGAATAGTATCCATAAAAGCACTTATAAAAATTCTTAACAGAAACAAACTCCACTATTTTTCATACTATCTATGGATAGTTGGAGCCATTACAATAATCAGTCAGTTGATATGACAGAGGTGAAATAGATGAAAAAAAAGACAGCAACAAAAAACGGCAGAAAAAGCAATGGGAAAACTCCTAACAAAATGAACACTGATATTTTGGGAATGATTATTCTGGCTGTTGGTGTTATAGTGCTCATAAGTCTATTCAGCACAAGGATGGGGATAATTGGTAATGTCATAAATGGGACAACCTTTTCTATGATGGGCTTTGGGGGATATTTTTTTCCGCTATTTATAATAGGTGCCGGTATTGTACTATTGCTGGAGAGGTTTGACAAAATTCAGCTAAGAATCATCCTTTCCCTTTCTATAATATTTATTGGGTTTTTAATTGTACTAGATGGAATAAACCCTCTAGATCTGTCATTTCTTGAAAGGATAAGGCAGGGAGTAGAAATTTCAAAGGCCAACAGAGGCGGAGGATTGTTAGGAAGCTTTTTTGGATTTTTCTTCTATAAATTGTTTGGATCAATAGGTACATATGTGGTTGTTGCATTTGCAATTACAGTCAGTTTATTGATAATAACAAACCTGACTGTGAAAGAAGTAATTTTAAAAGCAAAAAAAATCAAACCTCAAATGAATACTGTCACTACAAGAAAAAAAACGAAAGCAGTATCTAGTGAAAGGACCAATAATAACGCAAAAGAACTTAGTGAAGATGTTGAGCAAATAAGAATAACAGACTATTCCTCGCAGTTTCAAGCTGAGGAACATGAGGGATTACAACAAAAGACACCAAAGAAAAAACCAATCAAGCTGGATGAGGAGACTGTCCAGAAGGAAGCCGTTCACATAGATTCACAGGTGAAGGAAAAACAAGTACAGGCACAAAAAATAGTATATAGGGTACCTCCAATGTCCCTCTTGACTTCACCTGGGAAGAAAAGTGAGTCAAATGATAGAAAACTGATACTGGATAATGCCAGAATGATCGAGGAGACAATGAAGAACTTTGGAATTGAGGCTTCGGTATCCCATATCAATGTTGGACCAACCATAACATGCTATGAACTTTCACCTGCACCTGGAATAAAGCTAAGCAGAATTGTTTCACTTTCTGATAATATAGCATTGAGTCTGGCGTCCTCAGACATTAGAATTGAAGCTCCTATTCCTGGGAAAGCTGCAGTGGGAATAGAGGTGCCCAATAAGGTAAAGGATATGGTTCTCTTCAAGGAACTAATCCAGTCTAGAGAATTTGCTGATATAAATACGGATATTCCTCTGGCATTGGGCAAGGACATAAATGGGAAGGTTGTTGTGTCTTCAATAGATAAAATGCCTCATCTTCTCATAGCAGGTGCTACAGGTTCAGGCAAGAGTGTTTGCATCAATACGATAATAATGAGTCTTGCCTATAAGAGTTCCCCAGACGATGTAAAACTGCTACTAATTGACCCAAAGGTTGTTGAATTAAGCGTTTACAATGGAATCCCACACCTTTTGATTCCAGTTGTTACGGATGCAAAAAAAGCAGCATTTGCACTTAACTGGGCTGTTGGAGAAATGGAAAAACGATACAAGCTTTTTGCAAAGAATAACGTAAGGGACATCAAATCATACAATGAGAAGCATGGAGAAGATGGTGAGAAGCTACCTAAAATAGTAATAGTTATCGATGAACTTGCCGATCTTATGATGGTGGCAGCACAGGAAATTGAGGACTATATTGCCAGATTGGCACAAATGGCAAGGGCAGCTGGAATGTATCTGATTGTAGCGACTCAGAGGCCGTCTGTAGATGTCATAACAGGCACAATCAAGGCAAATATACCTTCAAGAATAAGCTTTGCAGTGTCATCCCAAGTGGATTCCAGAACAATCCTTGACATGGCAGGGGCTGAAAAGCTTCTTGGGCAGGGTGATATGCTCTTCTATCCTTCAAGTTATTCGAAGCCTGTTAGACTACAGGGTGCTTTCATCTCAAACAAGGAGGTTGAAGACGTGGTATCATTTCTGCAAAAGCAAAATGAAACAATGTACGATGAGGATGTCATAGAGATTGTGCAGAACTCCAAGAATATTGATATGCATGAAACAGATGAGCTGCTCTCAGAGGCTGTAAACCTTGTTGTTAATGAGGGGGTAGCCTCCATATCACTGCTACAGAGAAAACTGCGCATAGGCTATGCCAGAGCCGCTAGATTGATAGATGAGATGGAGGTTCGAGGAATAGTCGGAGGCTTCGAAGGGAGTAAGCCCAGAAAAGTACTTGTCAGTGAAGAAGATTTTGAAGAGGATTAGGAGAGATTAAATGAATAGGAAAACAGTAAACATAGTTACATTGGGATGTTCAAAGAACGAAGTGGACTCTGAGCTAATGCAGAGCATACTTGACAAGGAAAACTTCATCTATTCTGATAACCCTTTGGATTCAGAAGTCATAATTGTTAATACCTGTGGTTTTATTGAAGCGGCAAAAGAAGAATCAATAGATACTATATTGGAAATGTCCAAATATAAAATAGAAGGAAAATGTAAGCATCTAATTCTCGCAGGCTGTTTGGCTCAAAGATATTCATCTGAGCTGATGGATGAGATGCCTGAAGTTGATGCAATAATGGGCACCGGTAATATCAAGGATCTGAATAGTATTCTTGATGGTTTAAAGGAAGATAAAAAAATTATCCAATCAAACGATGTGGATAGTTCGTACCTGGAGGGAGTTAATAGAATTGTTTCTTCCCCCACAGCATATGTTAGAATATCCGAAGGCTGCGATAACCTTTGCACATACTGCATAATTCCGGCATTGCGTGGTAAACATAGAAGCAGAAAAATGGAGGATGTAATTGCTGAGGTTGTGTATCTTGCTGAACAGGACGTGAAGGAGGTAATCCTAATCGCTCAGAACACTTCAGACTATGGAATAGATATCTATGGGGATTACACCTTACATCTTTTACTTGATAAATTGAATGAGATAGAGGGATTGGAGTTTATAAGACTCCTTTATCTGTATCCGGATAATATTGATGACAAGCTTATTAACAGCATAAAGCGAAATTCGAAGGTCGCTCATTACCTTGACATGCCACTTCAGCATGCAAGTGACAATGTATTGAAAAAAATGAACAGAAGAACTACAAAGAAGAGCATTAGGAAGACAATTGAAAAGTTGAGGAAAGAGATTCCTGACATCGTTCTTAGAACAACATTTATTGTTGGATTCCCTGGGGAAACTGAAGATGATTTCCAGGAGCTATATGATTTTATAAAGGATGTTAGATTTGACAAATTGGGTGTATTCACATACTCAAAGGAGGAGAACACTCCAGCGTTCAATATGCCAGGGCAAATTGAAGAAAGTACCAAGGAAATACGCAGGGATAGACTAATGGAGCTGCAAAGAACAATTTCTGAAAGTCTTATGAGTGAGAAGGTAGGGAAAATATACAAGGTTCTGGTTGAAGACCTGGCTGAAGAAGGACTTTACATCGGTCGTAGCTATATGGACAGTCCTGAAATAGATGGGGTAATATATTTTAGATCCGTTGAGGAACATGATGCTGGTGATGTGGTATTTGTTAAAACAGATGAGTATCTCGAATATGATCTAATGGGGGAGTTAACAGATGAATCTTGCCAATAAGATTACTTTATTCAGAGTCTTTTTGGTTCCGATTTTCGTGGTATCATTTATACTCGAAAGTCCCGGAACTACCTATATTTCTGCAATTATATTCGTGTTTGCATCACTTACGGATACATTGGATGGATATATTGCTCGAAGCAGAAATCTTGTAACCAATTTTGGGAAGTTCGTTGACCCATTGGCAGACAAGGTTTTGACATCTGCTGCCTTGATCCTGTTGGTCGGTGCTGGAGCCATCCCATCGTGGGTTGTTATCCTGATTGTAACTAGGGAATTCACAATATCTGGATTCAGGATAATAGCTGCTTCAGAGGGAGTTACAATAGCGGCCAGCCCATGGGGAAAACTTAAGACAATAAGCCAGCTTATTGCAATAGTTTTGCTTTTACTTGGAAATTTTCCATTTAATTATCTATCAATACCCATGGATCAGATAATGCTCTACATTGCTTTGATATTGACTGTTATATCCGGTGTTGACTACATAGTACGAAATATCGGAACATTGAACATGAAAGACATTTGATTGGAGACTGATTGATGAGAGCTGAAATAATTACCATAGGAACTGAAATAATGCTTGGAAGTATCCTTAATACAAATGTGACATACCTTTCTAGACGTCTGATGGAGCTTGGCATCGAAACCCTTTATCACACCTCGGTTGATGATGACTATGAAAGATTGGAGAATGTATTAACCTTGGCCATTGAAAGAGCTGACATCATAATAACCACTGGTGGACTTGGACCTACGGATGATGACCTGACAAAGGAAGCTTTGACAAATGTTACAGGTAGAGCACTTGTAGCCGATATTAATATGGAAGAGCATATAAAACACTATTTTGCATATTCCAAAAGAGATATGACGTTGAACAATCTCAAGCAAGCTATGAAGCCGGAAGGGGCTGATTTTATAGATAATCCTCGGGGAACTGCTCCAGGGATTTATATGGAATGGAACAACAGGAAGATTGTAATGATGCCAGGGCCACCACGAGAAATGAAGCCAATGTTTGAGGATAATGTTGTAAATTTAATCAAAGATGATCATATCATAATTGTTAAGTCAATAAATACATCTGGCTTGGGTGAATCTACACTGGGAACACAATTAAAACATTTAGACCTATCATATCCTGATTTTACAATTACCACATATGCGGGTTCTGGTAGTGTGGAAATAAAGGTTATTGGAAGAGGGAAGGATAAGCATAGACTTGAAAAGGATTCAGAGGAAATAGTTGAAAGAATTAGAATGGAAATTGGAGAACATATCTATGGATATGGAGTTTCTTCCATTGAGGGTGCAATTATTGAAATGCTGATTCATAATGACATGAAAATGGCAGTATGCGAATCAGTTACAGGTGGGAATCTATCCAAAAAGCTAACCAGTATACCAGGTGCTTCAAAATCATTTGACAGAGGCCTTGTAACATATAGCAATAATTCCAAGATTCAAGAGTTGGGAGTTTCAGAAGAAGCATTAGAAAAATTTGGAGTAGTCAGTCGTGAAGTAGCTTACCAGATGGCAAATGGACTGATTGAAAAGAGCAATACAGATATTGTGGTTGCAACCACTGGCTATGCCGGTCCGGATGAGGATCCCAATGTTAAAACTGGACTCATATTTATTTGTATCCTAACGAAAGACAGTCATGAGATTCATGAAAGGATATTTTCTGGAGACAGAGATACCATCCAGGAGAGAGCTACAAACTTTGCCCTTTGGAATGTTTACAATTTTATAAATAAAAAGTTGACTTCAACAACTCTGTAGTGTAACATATATATAAAAGAACTAACGTTCGAATACGTGAAAGGGGTGAATCCAGTATAACTGGAGATATTATGGCGGAGAACAACGATAGAAAGAAAGCATTGGACCTGGCGCTCAGTCAGATAGAAAAACAATTCGGCAAAGGATCGATTATGAGACTTGGAGAAGACGCTAAATTGGACCTGGATTATATACCCACAGGATCAATGGATCTCGACATAGCTCTCGGTATTGGTGGAGTTCCAAGAGGAAGAATTGTAGAAATTTATGGGCCAGAGTCTTCAGGAAAGACAACAATAGCTCTTCATATCATAGCAGAAGCACAGAAAAAGGGCGGAATCGCTGCATTTATTGATGCTGAACATGCACTTGATCCTGGCTATGCAAAGAAGCTAGGCGTTGACATAGAAAACCTTATAATTTCACAGCCAGATACAGGTGAGCAGGCCCTTGAGATAACAGAGGCGCTAGTAAGAAGCGGAGCTGTTGATGTTGCAGTTATTGACTCTGTTGCTGCCCTTGTACCTAAGGCGGAAATAGAAGGTGAAATGGGAGACAGCCACGTGGGTTTGCAGGCAAGGCTAATGTCACAGGCACTCAGAAAGCTTGCGGGAGCGATAAACAAGTCACATACAACCTGTATCTTCATTAATCAGCTACGTGAAAAGGTTGGAATAATGTTTGGAAATCCAGAAACCACATCCGGTGGAAGAGCTCTAAAATTCTATGCGAGTGTTAGAATGGACGTAAGACGTATTGAATCAATCAAGCAAGGTGACCAGATACTTGGAAACAGAACTAGGGTAAAGGTCGTAAAAAATAAGATTGCCCCACCTTTTAAACAGGCAGAATTTGATATTATGTATGGTAAGGGGATATCCAGAGAAGGTAGCATAATCGATACTGGAGTTACCTGTGGTATAGTAAACAAGGCTGGATCCTGGTTCAGTTACAATGACCAGAAACTTGGACAGGGCAGAGAAAATTCAAAGGAGTTTTTAAGAGAGAATCCAGAGTTGGCAATGGAGCTTGAACAAAAAATAAAGAAAGAGTTTGGTCTTGAAACAAATGATGAAAGAGAAATAACATCTGATAAACAATAAAAAATAATCTAATATTGAATTGTTAAAAGATCCTATTCGTTATAACTTCAAGCCTCCTAAACAGGAGGCTTGAAGTATATGGAGGTTTGTATGCGCATACTTTATTTCACCGATACACATATAAAGGGAACCAATCCCAAAAACAGAAAAGATGACTTCCTGGAAAGTCTGCAAGAAAAATTTAGAGAAATTGTGTCCATTGTAAGGGAGAACAATGTTGATTTTGTAATACATGGAGGTGATCTCTTTGACAGGCCGGATATCTCCACATCAGTGGTTAGCAGATTTACTACAATATTAAAAAACATTGAAAAACCAATTTTTATTGTCAGTGGTAACCATGACATTTTTGGACACAATCCAGCCACTATTGACAGGACAATGCTGGGTCTTTTGAAAAGTATGGATTTCATAAAGGTTATTTCAAGAGACAAGCCCATAGTTATAGAAAAAAATGGAATAAGAGTCAGCTTAACAAGTCTACCCTATACTTATGATATTGATTCCACACCTGAGGGGTATATACTCAAAGAAGTACCGGAAAATATGGATTATTCAATACATGTAGTCCATGGAATGCTTTTAGACAGACCCTTTGTCAAGGGTATACCCTATACTTTGATTGATGATATATTGGAAACAGCAGCAGATATAACATTGTCAGGGCATTATCACGCTGGATTCAAGACAATTGAAAAAAATGGAAAATATTTTGTAAATCCGGGAAGTCTTGTAAGAGTAACAAATAGTTTGAAGGAGATTGAGAGAATACCCCAAGTCGCCATAATTGATCTTGATTCAGATATAAAGGTCGAAATGCTGCAATTGACATCAGCGAAACCAGGCATAGAAGTGCTGGATAGAACTGAAATGGAAAATTGCATGTTTAGAAGTGAAAGAATTGTGCAATTTAAACAATCCATTGATTCTGCAATGAGTTTTGAAAAAATGGACCTTAATGACATTCTACTTGAGGTTACTCTATCAGAAGGTGTTTCTGATGAAGTAAAGGAGGAAGCATTAAGGCGAATTGCAAATTCACAGATGAAAGGATATTAGGTGCGATATGAAATACATTAAAGGGATAATTCTTGAAAACTTTCAAAGTCACAAATATACAGAACTGGAGTTTGGACCGGAGCTTAATGTGATAATCGGGCCTTCAGATTCTGGTAAATCTGCAATCATAAGAGCTTTAAAATGGGTCATGTACAATGAGCCATCAGGTGATTTTTTCATTAGAGAAGGCGAAAAGGAATGTAAGGTAACATTGAGTCTCAGTGATGGAACTATCCTTCAGAGATATAGAACCAGGAGTAAAAATGGATATAAATTAATTGATAGTAATGGGAATGAAAATATTTTTGAGGGGATCGGTTTATCAGTCCCGCAGGAAGTAATTGACATAACCGGTATAAGAAAGATCAAATTGGACACTGATTCAGAAAACGCAATCAATCTTGGAGAACAGCTTGAAGGAGCATTTCTACTGACAGAAAAGGCATCAACAAGAGCAAATGCAATTGGCAGACTAGTGGGTGTAGATATAGTTGATGATGCCTTGAGAGATGTTCTAAGGGATGTACGAGCACTAAATCAATTACGAAAACAGAAGGAAGAAGCTCTTCAGACCACAAATGACAAGCTCTCAGAGTTTGATTATATAGATGACATTAAAAGAAGCCATTTAAGAGCTTCATCCATCATGGGAAAGATTCATAATATCAATCTTAGAGCAGAGAAGCTGGAACAAATGAGCAAAAATCTTAAAAGCCTGTCAGGTGATATCTCAAAAAATGAGGATGTATTAAATGGTCTGAATAAACTAGATGAAGTAGAATCAGATTTAACCAAGATAGAATCCAAGCTGGATAGATTGGTAATTTACAGCAAATTATACGATTTATACAATGAAACCAAGGTCCATAAGGATAGAATTGATAATATTTTAGATAGAATATCAAACTTTGTTAAGGCTAGTCCAATGATTTCCGATATAGAACTAAAGATTTATCATCAAATAAATCTCCAAAGAATTAATGCTTCGGCACAAAACACGAAGAAGGAAGCGGAGAGGATTAAGGTCCTCTTACGAAAGCTAGACAAACTTGACTACACATCTAATCTTATCAATTCAGCTGAGATTAAGAGCATAAAGTATGTGAAGTTGAACTCTATGAGAGAAAAGCGAATAAGCACTCAAAAGAGCAAGGAAAGAGGCATTATGTACATTGGGGAGCTTAAGCCTCTACTTGATTCTAAAAATGTACTAGTTGAGTTGGAGAATAAGGCATTACTTTTAAAGGATTTAAATATTAAGAAAGAGAAATACAATTCAATTAGAAATGATATCATTGAATCAGATGGGACCATCTCAAAAAATGATAGCACATTGAAAGTCATATTGGATAAATACAAGAATCTTTTACAAAAAATAGAGAAGTGTCCTTATTGCCTCGGAGATATTGATGAAAACACAATTGAACATATAGTAACTCACCACCTAGGAGGTTGATCATGGATTACGAAAAAGAACTCAAAGAACTGAAAGAAAGTATGGAAAAGGCAAAAAATCTCAAGTATAGGGCAGAGGCTAGAATGGAGCAGCTAAAGAAACAGGAGGATGAAATCATCTCAGAACTTGATAAGCTTGGGGTAAAACCAGATGCATTGGATGATGAAATTGCAAAGCTAAAGCATGAAATCGAAAGCATGTTAAAGGAAGTTAACCAGTTACTACCAAAAGATCTACTAAATAAGCAGGAATAGTCATGAATGATAATATAAAGCAGTTTGATGATAGATTAAATAATCTGGCTAACTTTATAAGCAGACAGGAAGGAAAGAGAGATCAATTAATTGAACTAAAATCCAGCTATGAAAATGAATTGACAAATATTATAGATGAAGCAGACCTTTTGGAACATGTCATGATATTATTTCAAAAGACATCAGAATATGCTAGAAGTCAGGCAAAGAACCAAATAGAAAATCTTGTTACAAAGTGCCTCCAATATATTTTTGAATCGAATATTGAATTTATAATAGAAATTGAGGAATTGAGAAACAAAGCAAACGCTGAATTTTATGTTATTAATGATACTCCGGATTTTTTCCTCAAAACAAAGCCAGAACAATCAAGAGGGGGAGGAGTAGTTGATATTGTCTCTCTCGCATTGAGGATTTCATTTATGCAAACCCATAAACCTTCAATTGAGGGTCCATTGATACTTGATGAGCCTGCCAAGCATGTAAGTGAGGAATATATCTACAATGTTGGCGAATTTCTGAGACAATCTTCATCCATGTTTAACAGGCAAATAATCATGGTTACTCACAACTCACATCTGGCAGCCTTGTCTGAAGATGCGTACAGGGTGGAATTATCAGGCACAGAAAGCAATGTGAGTCCAGTAAAAAGCCTCTAGCTGTAATTGGTTTGAGTACAAACAACTTGACAGAAATAGCCAAAAGTAATAAAATTAGGTTGTATGTACCCATACAAAATATACAACCCTATCTAATCCCTTTCGGGAGTTGTATTCCACTAGTTATATCTGTTGTTACAGATTGGTGGAATGGGATGACCAGACCTAAAAATTGGATGGTCTTAGTTGATTAAGTATAATTATGATATGGAACTTGAAAATTTAATAAGATGGAGGTGTTTCCTATTGAATCTTTAATTTATGCGATTCTTGGCTTAGTTATTGGAATTATCGCTGGATATTTTATCAGAAGATATATAGGCGAAGGGAAAATAAAGAACGCTGAAGAGTTGGCAAAAAAAATCACTGAAGATGCAGTTAAAGATGGTGAAGCTCGAAAGAAGGAGCTTCTATTAGAAGCCAAAGAAGAAATCCACAAAACAAGAAGTGATCTTGACAAGGAAATCAAAGAGAGAAGAAATGAAATCCAGAAAATGGAGAGAAGACTTCAAAACAAGGAAGAAACAATTGATCGAAGGAATGAGTCAATTGAACGTAAAGAAGAATCACTTGCGAAAAAGCTCAGAAACCTTGAGGAAAAAGAAGAAGCTATCAACGAGTTATATGAGAAACAAACTCATGAACTTGAGAAATTATCAGGTTTAACCTCAGATGAAGCAAAGGAACTATTGTTAAATGAGACTCGTAAGGAAATCATTCAGGAATCTGCTATGATGATCAAGGAAATGGAATCCAAAGCGAAGGAAGAAGCTGACAAGAAAGCAAGAGAGATTATCTCTACTACAATCCAAAGGGTTGCAGCTGATCACGTTGCTGAAACAACCGTAACAGTTGTCGCTTTGCCCAACGATGAAATGAAGGGTAGAATTATCGGAAGAGAAGGTAGAAATATTCGAACTTTGGAAACTTTAACCGGTATTGACCTGATAATTGATGACACACCAGAAGCTGTAGTTCTATCAGGTTTCGATCCAATTCGAAGAGAAGTAGCTAGAATAGCTCTTGAGAAACTTATTGTTGATGGTAGAATCCATCCTGCAAGAATTGAAGAAATGGTTGAAAAAGCTCAGAAAGAAGTTGAAAACACCATTCGTGAAGCAGGAGAACAGGCATCCTTTGATGCTGGAGTTCACGGATTGCATCCAGAAATCATAAGATTATTGGGAAGACTTAAGTACAGAACCAGTTATGGTCAAAATGTGCTCAAGCACGCTGTTGAAGTTTCTCACCTTGCAGGTGTAATGGCCACAGAGCTTGGTGCAGATGTTAAGATTGCCAGGAGAGCGGGATTGCTTCATGACCTAGGTAAATCAATTGACCATGAGGTTGAAGGACCGCATGTAGAAATTGGTGTAGATATTGCTAGGAAGTATAAGGAAAGCAAAGAAGTGCTGCACGCCATGGAAGCTCATCATGGTGATGTTGAGCCTCAAACTGTGGAAGCTGTATTGGTTCAGGCTGCTGATGCTATCTCAGCTGCAAGACCAGGAGCTAGAAGAGAAACCTTGGAGTCATATATCAAGAGACTTGAAAAGCTAGAAGAAATAGCGAATTCCTTTACAGGAGTTGAAAGATCATTTGCTATTCAGGCAGGTAGAGAAATTAGAATAATGGTAAGACCTGAGGATATAAGTGAAGCACAAATGATTCACACAGCGCGTGATATTGTTAAGAAAATAGAGTCAGAACTGGATTACCCAGGACAGATTAAGGTCAATATTATTAGGGAAACTAGAGCTGTAGAATATGCAAAGTAGAACTTCCTAACAGACTAGTATTGATGCTAAATAAAGCCTGCCGATTTCGGCAGGCTTTAACTATAGGCACAAGGAGGTTAGCGATGAGAATTGATATGCACACCCATACAACTGCTTCAGATGGATTGCTTACTCCAGCAGAATTAGTTAAAAAAGCCTTTGAGAAAAGACTTGATGGGATTGCGATTACAGACCATGATTCAGTTGACGCTTTGGATGAAGCTATTATGAAAGCTAAGGATTACCCAGAGTTTCTTCTTATCCCAGGTGTAGAACTGGGATGTGATCATGAAGATGAAGAGGTACATATACTTGGTTACTTCATTGATTATAAGAATATTAAACTTAAGAAGACACTCTCAGCCTTGATTAATTCAAGGTGGAGTAGAGGAATTTCAATGCTGGACAAGCTTAACGAATTGGGAATGGCACTTCCAAAAGAAGAGATATTGAGAAAATCAAAGGAAACAGGTTTTATTGGCCGAGCTACCATTGCAAGGGAGCTTATAAATTATGGCTATGTAAGAGACATTAATGAAGCCTTTGACAAATATCTTGATCTTGGCAAACCTGCATATGTTGAAAGATATAAATTATCAGTTGAAAATACAATCAATCTAATTCATGAATGCGGAGGCATATCAATACTTGCCCATCCAGGAATTCTAAAGAAGAAAGATATCATGACATACTGTGTTGAAAAGGGTATAATGGGTGTAGAATGTTATCACTCTAAGCATTCTAGAAATGATGAAAAACTTATAAGATCCTTTGCAAATAGGAACGGACTAATCATTACTGGAGGATCCGATTTTCATGGAGAAAAGGATATTTTGGGAGATTATTCCACTGATGTCAGCACTATACCTAAATTCAGGGAGAGATTGTGATGTATAAAGGTGAAAGACAAAGACAATTTCCTACTACCATAAGCACAACATCCTTTGTTAAGCTGTACGTCCTTCATTTGCTGAATCAGAGGAATTATTATGGCAATCGTCTTAAGGATGAAATAAGCAGAAGGCTTGGTGGGAAATGGACCCCCAGTCCAGGAATGATATATCCAATGCTGAACAATTTAGAACAGGAAGGCTATATAGTTGGTCATTGGGAAGAACCTACAAAAAGAACCAAAAGAATTTACAGCATAACAGATGAAGGACGTAAACATTACGAAGCAATCAGAAGGATGAACATGTCCTCATTTGATGATTCGTTGTATATAATTAAAAAGGTATTAAAAGATATTTACGATGTATCCGTATAAAAAAGCATCTAAAGAAGCAATAAAAAGCTTTTTATGATACTCATGAATGAAAATTTCAAAGTTTAAAACTAGAAATTTACCATTCCCAATAAAAATATAGGAGGTTATGAAAATGGTCTTGGAATTATCAAGAAAAGGAAAATCAATTGAACCATCAGTGACATTAGCTATCACTGCCAAAGCAAATGCAATGAAAAAAGCTGGGGAAAATGTAATTAGCTTCAGTGCAGGTGAACCTGATTTCAATACTCCCGAGAATATTCAAAATTCAGGAATTGAAGCCATAAAATCAGGCTTTACAAAGTACACGCCAGCATCGGGAACACCAGAATTAAAGGAGGCAATTTGTAAGAAATTAAAGGCAGATAACAACCTTGATTACAAACCATCAGAAATAATTGTCTCAAACGGTGGAAAACATTCTTTATACAATGCTCTTATGGCTATCCTTAATCCAGGGGATGAAGTTATTTTTAGTATACCTTATTGGGTAAGTTATCCAGAATTGATTATGATAGCTGGTGGAGAGCCTGTTATGCTGCAAACAAGTGAGGATAAGGAGTTCAAATTTAGTTCAAAGGATCTTGATACAGTTAAGACTGACAAGACCAAGGCTGTAATACTTAATAGCCCTAACAACCCAACTGGGTCAGTATATACAGATGAAGAGTTGCAGGATATTGCAGATTGGGCAGTGGAAAACAATGTATTTGTCATTTCAGATGAGTTGTATGAGAAGCTTGTATACGATGGTCTTAAGCACACAAGCATTGCGTCCCTAAATGTAAATATAAAAAAGCTTACAATCACTGTAAATGGAATGGCAAAAGCATATGCCATGACTGGATGGAGAATAGGTTACACTGCTGCAGATGAAAATATAATAAAGATTATGAGTAACATTCAAAGTCATACCACATCAAACCCTAATTCAATTGCTCAGTACGCCAGTATTGAAGGGCTAACCGGAAGCCAGGATAGCATAATGGCTATGAAGGAAGAATTTGATAAAAGAAGAAAGATCATGGCTGACCTGATAAATAGTATTAAAGGTATTAGTTGTGTTGTACCGAAGGGAGCTTTCTACATTATGTTAAATTCTTCACAATTATACGGAAGTGAGATAGAAGGGATGAAGATCGATTCCTCAGTGGACTTTGCCAATCTACTTCTTGAAAAATGTAAAGTCGCTGTTGTACCCGGAGTAGCTTTTGGAGATGACAAGTATGTAAGATTATCATATGCAACATCAGCTGAGAATATTAATGAAGGTTTAAATCGAGTTAAAGAACTTCTTGGATCGAAATAAACCTTGTTTTGAAATCTGGATAAAGATTAATTTACTTTAAAAGTTGCTTGGCAGATGATTTGTTTTTTGTTTAGGTAAACAACGAACAAATAGAAAGATTAATTACTGCAAAAAGAACTTTAAGATGAATAGATGTTATTTGAAAAGAAGCTTGGTAAACATAATATATTTATGTTTACCAAGCTTCTTTTATTTAAAATTATTTTGTGAAATTTGACTTTTATCAATAGATATTCCGCTGTTAGAAAGATTAAAATACAATTAGAGTCTTAATGTATGGATTATTGTTGTTTTATGACGGAAATTAGCTCACAAGCTATTGAAAAATAAATTTATCAAGATTTGTATATTTTGCGAGGCTCTGAAATGCGATTTAAGGCCTTTAAACAAAATAATTAATGGAATTGCATGAACCGACGTCCTAAACGCCTTATAAGACCACGTAGGGGCTCGTGACGTGTTGATAGCATGCTGGGAGCTTCTTTAGGCAATATTTATAGATTTTAGTCGTGTTTGATCCAATTTTAGTGCATGATTATTTTTTTCTGGCATTCTAAAGAAATGTCTGTGGTGGAAGTGGTTGTTGAGAATGTAATTCAATTAAAAGGTTGAACATTTTGATTTTGAGTATTCCGGACACTATTGAGCCATCTGTCCGACAAAGCTGAGCCACCAATCCGGTGCATGAACCAATTGATCTGACAGTACTAATTTCAAGACCGCATTTATTCCACGGTCCACTTGACATGGGTCCCCTATACCCTCTGGACTCCTTAAAGCAGGCGAAAACAATACTTAATTATTGGCTATCGCCTCCAAGATTATACCAAAGAGTATCACCCCATATAAAGTGGCTTTCGCGGCATAAAAGCTAGTGGCTCTTGCAACCGGAATGTTGGCTCTTACCACACCGGACAGGTGGTTCTGAAGGACCGTAATATTCAATTTTAAATTTTTTCGTACATAAAGTGCGAAAATGTTTTGCTTGAAAGTAAAATCTTGGCGCAGAGTAGAAAAGATCTGAAATTGAATTCACTGATTTAATTGCATAAAAACTTGCGATATGGTAAAATATTATTAGTCACAAAATAGTTATTTTGTGACTAATATACCAAAAATATGCCAAAAAGAGGGGTTTTTTATGAAAATACCGCTACTGCTGGAAGATTATCTGGATTATATGGAAACCATCAAAGGTACCTCTTCCAATACTGTTAAGGAATATTTTTTTGACCTGCGTACTTTTCTTAGATTTCTAAAAATAAGATTTAAATTGGTAGACTCCAATGTTGAGTTTGATGAGATTGAAATTGATGATATTGATCTTGATACCATTAAAAAGGTATCAATCCAGGATTTGCATGCCTATATTTCCTACACTGACAAGAAACGAGCAAATTCAAGCTCCACCAGAGCTCGAAAAGTCGCCTCTGTAAGGTCCTTCTTCAAATATTTGCATTCACGCGTTAACCTACTTGATGAAAATCCAGCACTGTACCTTGAATTTCCAAAAACCGATGCAAGACATCCGGTTTACCTTACTCTTGATCAGTCTGAAAAGCTCCTTAACACAGTGCTTTCAAACCCCAATGAGTTGTACCGCTCCAGAGATTATTCCATAATAATGCTATTTCTCAACTGTGGATTGCGTCTTTCAGAGCTTTCAAGCATTGATTTGGACAAAATCAACGGCGAGGACACCCTAACAGTAATTGGTAAAGGTAACAAGGAACGGACAATATTTTTAAATGAAGCATGTGTACAGTCAATCAACGATTATTTATCCCTCCGACCAGTGGTTCCAGGTGAAAAAGCCCTATTCTTAAGCAAAAGAAAGCAGCGGTTGAGCAATCGGGCAATCCAACATATGATTGACAAATATCTTGAAAAATCAGGACTTGATCCTCAGGTATACTCCACTCACAAGCTTAG
Source organism: Gudongella ferriphila (assembly GCF_046224405.1). Classification (NCBI taxonomy): domain Bacteria; kingdom Bacillati; phylum Bacillota; class Tissierellia; order Tissierellales; family Tissierellaceae; genus Gudongella; species Gudongella ferriphila. The sequence continues at coordinate 133,280 of NZ_JBJXRK010000003.1, forward strand.
ACATACTGCAGCGACCCTTATGTATAAATATGGCAATGTAGACATAAGGGCTTTACAGGAAATACTCGGGCACGAATCGGTTTCAACCACTCAGATATATACACACCTTGATGATGACAGACTTCGTGATGCAGTAAAAAGCAACCCTTTAGCAAACAGAAAAAAGAATAAATAGGAAAAAGGGCCTCTAAGCCCTTAATCAACCACTGCCACTATGGGAATCAGCAGCTTTTCGCCTTGAAAAATCATGCTGGTTTCCATTTCATTGTGCTCCTTTATATCGTAGATGAATTTTCTCGTATCATAGCCTTCAGGTGCATATCTATCAGCGATTTCCCAAAGAGTGTCACCCTGCTTGATCCAATACTCCTCAAAATCTTCTACTGATGCCATTGAATAAGCGCCAGTCATGGACATTATAGAAAACATCACCAAAGCAATTATTGTAATTAAAAAGGTCATAAACAGGAAGAATCTTTTACTATCAACTATTACATATCTCTTACTTTTCATAAAATACACCTCACCATTAGTATAGTACATCTGTTCGATTATCTATATTCTACACGAACGTGTGTACTGTGTCAATAGTTTTGAGCAAAATAATCGAACCCATGTTTGATTTCCCCTTTTAACTATGGTATAATCATTTAAAAGGTGCATTATAAAATCAGTGAGGTGAATTCAATGTACGATGATTTGTCCAAGAAGCAAACAGAAATTTTACTATACATCAAAAGAGAAACTTCAAACAAGGGGTATCCACCAACTGTAAGGGAAATATGTGATGGAGTGAATTTAAGATCCCCCTCCTCCGTTCACGCCCATCTTAATACCCTTGAAGGCAAGGGTTATATTCGCAAGGACCCAACAAAACCAAGGGCTATTGAAATAATCGACTTTTCAGATGGTATGATTATGACAAAGAAGAAAACAGTCGACGTCCCGATTCTGGGGCGAGTTACTGCTGGTGCTCCAATTCTTGCTGTGGAGAACATTGAGGATACCTACCCCATCCCTCAGGAGGAAGCCGAAGGCGATGACGTCTTTATGCTTAAAATTCAGGGAGAAAGTATGATTGATGCCGGAATCATGGATGGAGACCTGGTGCTTGTGAAGGAACAGTCCCATGCCAGAGATGGAGATATCGTGGTTGCACTGCTGGGAGAAGAAGCTACCGTCAAGCGTTTCTACAAGGAAAAGGATCGTATCAGACTACAGCCGGAAAATCAGTTTATGGAGCCAATCTATGCAAGAGATGTAAAAATATTGGGCAAGATTAAGGGATTGTATAGAAAATACTAAAATAAAGGCATTGGCGAATTATTTACGCCAATGCCTTTCCTAATTTTCTATACTAGATTAACCAGATTTTTGCTGTACAGGTTATTGAGTGACTTCATGACTCCAAGCTTGCAATGATCATAGGTCAAGCCACCCTGGTAATATGCATAATAGGGTTCTCTCATTGGACCGTCTGCACTTAGTTCTATTGATGAGCCTTCTATAAAGCCACCAGCAGCCATTATGATCCTATCGGCATACCCTGGCATGTCCCATGCCTCAGGAACAACGTAGGAGTCTACTGTGGAGGCAGCCTGGATTCCCTTGCAAAACTCACTGACCCTCTCTTCGGTCAATAGCTCCACACCTTGGATTATATCACTTCTCTCATCATCCAACTCAGGTACTATATTGAATCCTAGAGTCTTGTAGGTCATGGCAACCAGGAAAGCACCCTTAACAGCTTCAGAGACCACATGTGGAGCCAGAAATAGGCCCTGAAGTGTTGTTCTACTGGTTCCAAAGGTCAAACCAGTATCCTTCCCTAAACCTGGAGCTGTAAGCCTGTTGGCGACCATATTAATCAGCTCCTCCTTACCGGCTACATAACCGCCTGAAAGGGCGATGCCACCACCTGGGTTCTTTATTAGGGATCCGGCAATAATGTCTGCTCCAACCTCAATGGGCTCTCGGGTATCAAGGAACTCTCCATAGCAATTATCAACCATTATTAGAACATTTGGATGCTGTGATTTAATATTCTGTATGACTTCTTCAATCTCATCAATAGTAATGGCTCTTCTATCACTGTAGCCGGTGGAGCGCTGAATGGCTACAAGCTTTGTTTTTTCGTTGATCGAGTCTAATGCCCCCACTATATCGATCCCATTGTTCTTAAGTGGAACCTCATCATACAGGACTCCATAATCCAGCAAACTTCCACCAGCATTCCCCTTCACACCTATCACCTTCTGAAGTGTGTCATATGGGGCACCTGTAATGTAAAGCAGCTGGTCCCCAGGTCTTAGTATGCCTGACAGGGCAAGATTGAGAGCGTGGGTACCGGAAGCTATGGCAGGTCTTACCAAAGCAGCCTCGGCTTTGAAAATATTGGCAAATATTGACTCTACCTTCTCTCTACCGATATCTCCGTAGCCATAGCCAGTTGTCCAGTGAAAATCTGTGGAGCTAAGCCTGTTGTCCTGCATGGCACCTATCACTTTGTACTGGTTATATTCTCTTATTTCATCTAGATTTTTAAATTTCTCCCCTACAATGTCCTCCATCCTGTTCACAAAAGCAACCACTTCGCTTCTTAAATCATATTGTTTACATAAATATTTTATTGTTAACTCGTTCATGTTTTCTCCTTAATTTTAATTTTGCAAAAGAATAGTCTCTGTCACCAGAGACTTGATTGATGCTCTTTACTGATATTGCCATATGATATGCTTGCTAATATTCAAAATCAATTACACTGCTTGGGATTATTGTAGATATGGCATGCTTATACACCAACTGTTGTTTTTCATCAGCGTCAAGAACCAACGTATAGCTGTCAAAGCCTTTGACATAGCCTTTAATCTGATATCCGTTCACTAGAAAGACTGTGATCAATATTCCCTCCCTTCTGGCAGTATTAAGGAACTGGTCCTGCAAATTCACTCCTTGTTTCATGAAAAAATCCCCCTTTAATATATATGTTTGTTGATATCATTCACCAAATATTCAACAATGTCATCCTTACTCTCATATTCCTCAACATCGATCCAATTAATTCTCTTATCCCGTCTGAACCATGTCAGCTGCCTCTTTGCATAGTTCCTTGAAAGCTTCTTGATTTTTTCTACAGTATCCTCATAGTTCTCATTTCCTTCAAGGTACTCCATAACCTCTTTATACCCAATTGCTTTCATGGACACCAGATCTTTTCCATAACCCATGTCCATAAGCATCTCTACCTCCCGAACCAAGCCCAATTGAAGCATCACATCAACCCTTTTGTTTATTCTTTCATAGAGCTTTTGCCTATCCATAGTCAAACAGTACATCAAGAGGTCATATCTTTCATTGGGAACTCTAAAATTACTCCCGTATTCATCGTATGTCTTACCAGAGAGCGTTGTGATTTCTATTGCTCTTACAATCCTTTGGATGTCATTTTCAGTGTATTTACCAGCTGCTATTGGATCAATCCCCCTGAGCTTGTCAAGCAATGCACTATTCCCATACTCAACTGCAAATGATTCAAGCTCATCCCTTAATTCCTGGTTTGGAGGAACGTCCACGAAATTCAGTTCATATACTAGAGAGTTTATATATAACCCGGTTCCACCTGTTACAATGGGCAACTTGCCTTCTTTATTAAGATATTGTATTATCTTTGTTGCATTATCTTTATAATCAGCAACTGTAAATTGTTGATCAGGCTTAACAAAGTCCACCAAATGGTGGGGCACACCCTCCATTTCTGTTTCTGTAACCTTGGCTGTCCCTATATCCATATATTTATATATCTGCATAGAATCAGCTGAAATTATTTCACCATTCATTCTCTTGGCAAGGGAAATTGAAATGGAAGTCTTACCAACTGCTGTTGGCCCTGTAATTATTATTAGTTTTTCCTTCATAATTTTCACCTATACTATACGGAGGAACTTCTTTTCAAGTTCCTTCCTTGTCATCTCGATTATTGTAGGTCTACCGTGAGGGCATGTATAAGGATTGTCACATTCCTCTAATTGCTTTAGAAGTGCCTGGGCTTCCATTTCGTCAACATTATCACCTGCTTTTATCGCGCTTGTACATGCCATTTTCATTATTTTATCCAATCTGGTCTCGTAGCTTGTCAGTGTATTTTCTTCAAGCTGATCCAATATATCCAGGAATAGCCTCTTGCTGTCAGGAGCACCGAAAATAAATGGTACTCCTCTTAGGATCATGCTCTTATCTCCAAAAGGCTCCACTAGAAAGCCAAGATTCTCAAAGTGCTCCAGATTCTCATTGGCAATATTATAGTCGGTTTGGCTCAGATCCAGAACCACGGGCTGAAGAAGCTGCTGAACATGAATGCTTTCACTCTTGAATTCCTTTAGGAGCTTCTCATACATAATCCTCTCATGGGCTGCATGCTGATCAATTATATACAGTATAGAATTTAGAGGATTTTCAGCAAATATATAGGTTCTGAATGCCGTTCCCAGAATTCTCAATGAGCTGAAGCTGATTTTGGCCTTTCTCTCAGCTTCAATTGTCACTTCTGTATCATAGCTTTCATGATTTTCATAGGTCAAGCTTTCTTCAGACCTCTTTTCATCACCTGAATAATCTATAAATACAATGCTTTTTTCATCAATATCCTCATTGTCTACGCTGTTACCGGTTAAACCTGCTGCACCATCCTTTGCCATATCCCAAATTGAAGGATATTCCTCCATGTTTTTCCTAACCTTAGGTTCCAGGTCAGCTCTTGGAACACGCATTACCGTATCGATATTGTTCCTGAGGGCAGCCTCAAGCTTCTGATAAATATTAGTATCATTTGTAAATTTAATCTCCTGCTTTGTTGGATGAATATTTACATCCACATCTGATGGGTCAATATTGACAAATAGAATAAAAACAGGGTATCTGTTTATTGGGATCAGAGTTTGGTACTGTTTTTCAATGATTCTTGAGAGTCTATAGTCAACCACATACCTACCGTTAACATACAGATACTGGTGGTGTCTGTTGCTTCTATACAAAGTATTGTCAGAAACATAGCCATCAATATTGAAATCCTCTGTCCTTATGGACAGTTTTTTAAGACCGGACGCAAGGTCCTTGCCCAAAAGTTGAAATACTGTGTTCTTGACATCTCCTGTACCTGTTGTGACAAAAACAACCTTATTGTCCTTGATGTACTTAAAGGAAAGCTCAGGATTGCCCACTGCAAGCCTTGTAACTGTTTCAGTAATAGCATTTTCCTCCCAGGTCTTGCTCTTCATGAACCTCTTTCTAACAGGTAGATTATAAAAAAGTTTTCGTATTATCATGGTGGTTCCAATTGGTGAACCAGTTGGAGAAATGGATTTCAAGATACCATCCTCAACATATCCCATCAGACCCGCATCCATTTCATTGCGTCTTGTTAACACCTCAATCTTGGAAACTGCACAGATGCTGGAGAGGGCTTCTCCTCTGAAACCCATGGTCAGTATCCTATTAAGATCCTCCACTGAGTTCAGCTTCGAGGTGGTATGTCTTGCAAAGGCAAGCCTTAGGTCATCCTCATCCATACCCTCACCGTTGTCAGTCACCCTAATAAAGTCCTTGCCAGCATCAGAAATTTCAACTATAATCTGGTTTCCCCCTGCATCGATTGAGTTTTCCACAAGCTCCTTAACTATGGAAGCAGGTCTCTCAATTACTTCCCCCGCAGCAATTTTTTGTATTGTGAGATTATCCAGAACTTTTATTTTACTCATAGGGTCACTCCTTAAGCTTTTTGGCATCCTCTACCAGGTTATTGAGCGTATTTAAGGCATCCATGGGCGTAAGCCCATTTATATCAATATTCCTAATTCTATCAATAAAGAAATCCTTCCTGTAATCAACAAGATTCATCTGTTTTTGGTTTTTTTGTTCTATGGGCTGATCCATATTTATGTTGTGGGAGCCTTCAATGGTGGCTAATACTTCACTTGCTCTTTGAATAACTTCCTTCCTTATTCCAGCAAGCCTTGCCACCTGTATTCCGAAACTCTGATTGGTACTACCCTTGATGATCTTTCTCAGGAAGATTATGTCATCACCTTGTTCTTCTGCGGTAATTGTGTAGTTTTTTACTCCCTGTAGCCTCTCCTGAAGCTGGGTCAGCTCGTGATAATGGGTTGCGAAAAGTGTCTTTGCCTTTACCTTGTTGGCAATATATTCAACAACAGCCCAAGCAATGCTAAGACCATCAAATGTGCTTGTACCCCTTCCAACCTCATCCAAAATAACCAGACTTTTGGATGTTGCAAATCTCAGTATATTGGGCACCTCGTTCATCTCCACCATAAAGGTGCTTTCCCCCTGGGAAAGATTGTCTGAGGCACCAATTCTGGTGAAAATTCTATCCACAATCCCAATATCAGCATTTCTTGCAGGTACAAATGAACCTATTTGAGCAAGTAGTACAATAATTGCAATCTGCCTCATAAATGTCGATTTACCAGCCATGTTTGGTCCTGTGATGATGTGGACCATATGATCTCTTGTATCCATGTAGGCGTCATTGGGCACGAATAGCTGATGCTTTATTGTTGCTTCAACCACGGGATGCCTTCCCTCTTCTATGGTTATGATTCCTTTAGTGTTAAGACTTGGTCTGGTAAAGCTATTTGCATTTGACACAATAGCAAGGCTCATAACTACATCCAGCACTGCTATGAGTTTACTTGTTTTTTGAAGTCTTTGGATCTCTTTCTTAATCTGAATTCGAATTTCCTGAAAAAGCTCATATTCCAGCTGAATTGCCTTTTCATCCGCCCCCAGGATCTTGTCCTCAATCTCCTTAAGCTCAGTGGTGTAGTATCTTTCGGAGCTTGCCAATGTCTGCTTTCTGATATAATTATCCGGAACCTGGTCAACACTTGATTTTCTTATATCTATATAATAGCCCATTATCCTGTTGTAGCCTACTTTGAGGGTCCTTATTCCTGTTCGGTCTTTTTCTTCCGATTCAAATCTTGCCAGCCATTCCTTACCCTTGGTTTTGCTAACTCTAAGTTCGTCAAGATACTCATTGTACCCCTGTCTGATAATTCCGCCTTCCTTTACTGATAGAGGAGGATTTTCGTCAAGGGCACTGGTCAAAAGCTGGTGAATATCTCTTAAATCGTCCATTTCTTCCTGGAGTCTGTTAAATTGCTTTAAACCGGTTTCCAACAGTATCCCTTTAAGCTGGGGAATGTTTTGTATGGATTGACTTAAGGCAAGCATATCTCGACCACTGGGGTTTCCGTTTGATATCTTGCTTATTAGTCTTTCAATATCGTATATTGTCTTTAGTATGTCCTTGATTTCCTCAAGCAGGAAAGGATTGTTGCCGAGAAACTCCACCATGTCCAATCTGGACTCTATTTGCTTCTTATCAAGCAATGGCTGCTCCAGCCACTTCCGAAGCAACCTGCCACCCATTGCAGTCTGGGTCTTGTCCAAAATACCGATCAGTGCCCCCCTTTTTTCCTTGGACCTCATGGTCTCATGTATTTCAAGGTTTGCTCTGGTATTTATGTCCATAAGCATAAAGTGATCAGGTTCGTAATATTGCAGCTCCTTGATGTGATCGATGGCGTTGAACTGTGTATCCCTCAGATAATCTATGAGCTTGCCCAAAGAAAGTACCGAATATATCTTTTCTTTCAAGCGATTATTTTCAAGGTCATCTTTCTTTAGGAACTTAAGAATGGAGTCCTTACTACTCTCAACATCTACTGATGTGTCTTCCTGCACGTTAATATAGGGATTGATCTTGTTCCTGATAACTCCAATCATTTTCTTATCTCTTGTAAATCCTTTGTTGCAAACTATTTCTGAAGGCATTATCTTTCCAAGCTCATCCAGTACAAATCTTTGACTGTTCTCCTCTTCACCTATAAATTCAGTGGTGAACATTTCGCCTGTGGAGTTATCAACATAAGAGAGGCCTACCCCGTACTCATCCAGGTATATGCTTGCAAGAAAATTATTTGATTTTTCATCCAGAAGATTCCCATCCACGATTGTACCAGGGGTGACAATCCTCACCACGTCTCTTTTGACCAAGCCCTTAGCTAAGGCTGGATCCTCAACCTGCTCACAGATGGCTACCTTGTAGCCCTTGTCAACAAGCCTGGAAACATATGTTTCAGCCACATGATGGGGCACACCACACATGGGAGCCTTTTCATCCAGACCACAATCTCTGCTGGTCAAAGCAATTTCCAGCTCTCGGGATGCGATTTTAGCATCCTCAAAGAACATCTCATAAAAGTCTCCTAGTCTAAAAAATAGCAGGGCATCCTCATACTTTTTCTTTGTATCTACATACTGTTGCATCATTGGAGTAAGTGTTCCCATTTAGTCCTCCTAGTCAATCATTTCTCCTTCAAGAGTAAATGTTTTAACATTGTCAATTCTTACATTCACTATTTTGCCAATCAGTTCTTCTCCACCTGGAAAATGGACCAGCTTGGCACTTTCAGTCCTGCCGCTCATAACCCGGCTGTCATTTTTGCTTACCTCCTCAACCAAAACCTTCTGAATTGTACCCAAAAGCTTCTGATTTAGCTTAAGACCGATGGGATGAAGGGTGTCAAGCAGTCGCTGAAATCTTTCATGCTTGATTTGGTCAGGAACCTGTTCCTCAATTTTGGCGGCAATTGTTCCATCTCTTATGGAATACAGAAAGGTGAATGCTGAATCAAACTCAACATCTCTTACCAAATCAATTGTATCCTGAAAATCCTCTTCAGTCTCGCCAGGAAAACCTACAATTATATCTGTGGTGATTGCAAGATTAGGCAACCTTTCTTTAATTGCATTGATTTTTTCCAGGTACTCCTCTCGTGTATACTTCCTATTCATCATTTTAAGCACCCTGTTGCTCCCTGACTGCACCGGAAGGTGAAGGTGAGGGCTTAGCTTGTCTAGTTCAACATAAGCCTGTATGAGGCGTTCTGTGAAGTCCTTGGGGTGTGAGGTCATAAACCTTATTCGTTCAAGACCCTCAATCTCGTTAATGTCCTTCAGCAGGTCAGGAAATGAGTAATCCATATGGAGGGTCTTCCCATAGGAATTCACATTTTGACCTAGCAATGTCACTTCCTTCACTCCTGATTCCACAAGCTTACTTATTTCCATAATTATGGTTTCAGGCTCCCTGCTTCTTTCCCTTCCTCTGGTATAGGGAACAATGCAATAAGTGCAAAAGTTATCACAGCCATACATTATATCTACAAAGGCCTTGTATGAATATTTTCTGTGGGCATCGATATTCTCGTCTATTTCTCTTGTGTCTTCTATGATATCCACGATGGTCTTTCCTGTCTCAATCTGTCTTGAAATCAACTGGGGCAGCTTGTGGATGTTGTTGGTACCAAAAACAAGATCAATATGCTTGTGCTTTGACAAAAAGAATTCTCTGATGTCCTCCCTTTGCATCATGCAACCACAAATTCCAAGAATCACCTCTGGCTTTCTTCTCTTAAGCTCCTTCAGCTCACCTAGCTGTCCAAACACCTTGTCTTCTGCACTTTTCCTTACAGCGCATGTATTGAACAGTATTATATCAGCCTGTTCCTTGTCTTGGGTTGACTCATAACCCATTGTATCCAGAACCCAGGAAATTTTTTCTGAGTCCAACTCATTTGCCTGACATCCGGATGTATTTATAAGATATTTCTTCATTTTCATTTCTCCTTGCTTTGCTCCTAATTGCTACAACTTAAATTATAACACATTTTCGCAATAAAAAGTCTGCTGAAAGATGGTCTATGAACCAACTTCCAGAACAGACTTTTTAAGTAGATTGCTTTTAGTGTTTTTTTGACAAATAGCCCTCCAACAGCGCAATGCTGTTCTCAATATCTTCCTTTGAAGCCATTTCAACAGTTGAGTGAACGTATCTTGTGGGAATTGAGATCACTCCGGAAGGTACTCCAGTTTTAGTCACATGTATTGCTCCAGAGTCTGTTCCTCCAAATTCAAGAACCTCCAGCTGGTAAGGGATATTTTTATTCTTTGCAATATCTATCAGTGAGTTTCTAACTGAAGGATGACTTATTATTGAATTGTCCTTCACCTTTATGGCAGCTCCCTTGTGTAAGCCAACCGCGAATCTCTTTGCCTTTGGAGTATCACCATGAGCAGTAACATCAACTGCAATTCCAAAGTCTGGCTCTATCCCGTAAGCAGCTGTTCTAGCTCCTCTAAGTCCAACCTCTTCCTGGACCGAGAAAACAAAATACAGGTCATTTTCACTGTTGGAAAGTCTCTTAAGGGCTTCAATTGCAACGAAGCAGCCTACCCTGTCATCCAAATAAGGTGTGAATACTACGTTGTCATTATGGGAAAAGGGACTGTAATAGATGCACATATCTCCTATGCCTACCATTTTTTCCGCTTCTTCCTTGTCCTTGGCTCCAATGTCAATATACATGTTTTCAAGCTTTCTCTCGGATGGCTTTTCAAGTGGTTCAGAAAAAATTGCCCCTATTGTACCATTTTTAAAAATAACCCTTTGACTTAAGCTGATGTCCGGGGATATACCACCTACATTGCCAAATCTCAAAAAACCCTCCTTATCAATGTCTGTAACGATAAATCCTATCTGGTCCATGTGGGCAGAAATCATGATCTTTTTACCATTACCCTTTTTCCTTGCTATTAGATTCCCGAGAGCATCAGTTGTTATCTCATCGACATATTCATTGATTTCCTGACGAATCGTTGCGCTTATTAAAGACTCATCTCCAGAAGGTCCGTATACGGACACTAGCTTTTCCAGTAACTCAAAATTAAAACCCATTTATATAGCCCCCTTCTCGAATTCTCTAATTATTGCCTCTACAAGTCTATAGGTGTTATCATAATCTGATTTGCTGATCAGGGACAAAGGACTGTGAATATACCTTGTGGGAACTGATATTCCAGTGGTTGCACAGCCTGTGCCAGATATGTGTATTCTCCCTGAATCATTGCCACCCATTGAGGTTTTTCTAAACTGGTAAGGTATCTTGTTCTCCTGGGCAATTTTAACAACTTGCTCCCTTAAGCTTCTGTCGTATACGGTTGTTCTGTCAATCAATGATATGGCAGGCCCCTTACCAAGCATGGTAGGCATTTGATGGGAATCCAGTTCGTCAATCTCATAGCACAGGGTTCCTTCCAAAACAATAGCCATATGAGGCTTAATCTGGTAGGCAGCTGGTCCTGCTCCAACAAGTCCAACCTCCTCCATAACTGTAAATGCGCCGTATATATCAGCATCTATATCAGATTTCAAAATATCAATTAGAATCGAACAGCCAACTCTATCATCCAGGGATTTTGCCTTGATTGTACCATTTCCCATCTCGCTGTAGGGAGTGTCAAAAGCTACATAATCCCCGATGGAAACTTGCCTTTCAGCCTCCTCCTTGGAGGTAGCCCCTATATCAATATAAAGGTCATCAATATCCAGTACCTTTGACCACTCATCCCTTTTTTGCAGATGAATTGGTTTTGCTCCGATAACTCCTGGCAGCTTCTTTTCGCCGATGGTTACAGCCTTTGATACCAACACTCTCTTATCAATTCCCCCTACGGGCATAAACTTAAGCAAGCCTGACGAATCTATGTCCTTCACAAGTAGACCGACCTCATCCATATGCGCAGCAATCATTAGTCTTTTTCCGCTTGGGTTGGAACCCTTCTTATGAACAATAAGGTTTCCAATTCTGTCTGTTTTTATTTCATCTACATAGCCCTCAAGACTGGACATTATCAAATCCCTTACTTCCTTTTCGTTGCCTGACACACCGGAGGCTTCAGTTAGTCTTTTTAGAAGCATAATAACCCCTCCATTTCATCTTCTTTGATGGATGCACTGAAAAATGCCAATAGCTTAGCAGTTTGTGATACATCCTTAAGATCAAGAACCTCAACAGAAGTATGCATATACCTCAATGGAATGGATAGCACCAAGGCAGGTATTCCTTCCCTTGTGATCTGCATCGCTCTTGCATCTGTACCAGTGGGACCTGGCCTAACATCTGTCTGAATGGGTATATTATAATCATTTGCAACAGTAACCAGTCTTTTTCTCAAGCCTGGATGTATATTGCCACCAAGTGTGACTCCCGGTCCTTTTCCCATTTCGATTGAGTTTGAATTGTTCAGCTCAGGGGTTCTTCCGAAGCCAACATCAACAGCTATTCCAATATCGGGATTAATTCCATAGGTTGCAGTTAAGGCTCCTGACATTGTGATTTCCTCTTGGATGGTAGCGACGAAATATACATCCGCATAATGGTTGATTTTTTCAAGCTCTTTCATGGTCTCATAAAGAGCTGCAACTCCTGCCCTGTCGTCCATTGCCTTTCCTGAAACTCTACTGTTCATAAGAGTGACAAGCTTCCTGTTGACAGTTATTGAATCGCCTATTGACACAAGCTGGGATAGTTCGTCCTTATTAAACCCTGTGTCAATTATCATGTCTTCCATCTTGATTGATTTCTCTTGCTCCGATTGCTCCTGCAAGTGAGGAGGCTTGGATCCGATAACTCCAAGAACCTCTTCTTTTCCGTGAATGACAACCTCCTGAGCCAGGATTGTTCTTGGGTCAATTCCGCCTATGTTTGTAAAATGTATAAATCCCTTTTTGTCTATATCCTTTACCATAAATCCAATTTCATCCATGTGGGCAGCCATCAGTATTTTAACATCACCATTTCCGGAGCCTTTTCTGTGGGCAATTATGTTTCCCAATTTATCCACCTGGATAGAATCCGTATGCTTCTCAAATGCATTGATTATCTCGTTCTTAAGGTTAAATTCAAAGCCTGAGACACCGTTCCCATTGGACAGTATCTCCAGTAGTTCCTTGGTTTCCATGTATTAACCTCCTTGTATTTTCTTCAAAAAAATGGGTTAAATTAAATTTAACCCATTTTGTCTCTTATATTTTGAGATATTAGTCTTCTTTTGTAAGCTCTTCCACACTTGTGTTGAAATCGCCTTGCTCATAAGTCTCTTCAGCATCCTCTTCAACAGCTGGTGCATCTTCAGCTGGCTCTTCAGCTTCCACTGCATCCTTGGCGCTTAGGCTGATTTTCTTGTCAGCTTCATTGATCTCAGTTATCTTAACAGTCACCTTATCGCCAACCTTAAGAACATCTGAAGGCTTCTCAACGTGATCCTTTGATATTTGTGAAACGTGTAGCAGTCCGTCAACACCTTTAATGACCCTTACAAAGGCACCAAAGTCAAGAATATTGACCACTTCGCCATCTATGACATCTCCAACCTTATATTCCTTAAGGAATACTTCCCAAGGCTCTTCTGTTGTCTGCTTAAGACCCAGTGAAATTCTGTTCTTCTCCTTATCAAAGGCAAGAACCCTAACTTCAACATTGTCGCCTTCCTTCAATACCTCTGAAGGGTGCTTAACTCTAAACCAAGCAAGATCTGATATGTGAATAAGCCCGTCAATTCCGCCAAGGTCAACAAATGCACCAAAATCAGTAAGTCTTTGTACAACACCTGTCAGCATTTTGCCCTCTTCTATAGTCTCCCAAAGCTCTGCTCTCTGCTTTTCAACCTCTACCTTTTCAACAGCTTTTCTTGAAAGGATCATTCTTCTTTTTTGAATATCGAAATCTATTATTTTCGCACTAAGAGTTTGTCCCTTGAACTGGTTTAAGTCTGATACATAATTCATTGAAATCTGTGATGCAGGCATAAAACCGTTTACTCCCTGAACCAGTACTGTAAGTCCACCCTTAACTGCATTAAGAACCTTAACCTCAAGGATTTCTTCGTTTTTATAGGACTCTTCCAGAACTTCCCAATCTTTTATAAAGTCAACTCTTTTTGCTGAAAGTACGACATTACCCTCACCATCATCAAGTTTCATTACATATACGTCGATTTCATCTCCCACTTTAAAAAGGTCTTTTGGATCTGCATCCTGCTCTTTTGAAATCTCGCTTCTGTCGATGATTCCATCACTCTTGTAGTTGATGTTTACCATTACTTCGTTGTTTGTTACATAAAGCACTGTCCCCTTAAGAACGTCACCTCTGTTGATCCTTTTAAAGGAACTCTCAATCGCTTCCATCATTTCATCTTTGTTATAATTCTCCATTACCTTAACAGCCTCCTTAATTATCCAATCAGGTGTTGAAGCACCTGCGGTTATACCTATTGTATTAAAATTTTGTAGCTTTTGTAAAGCTAATTCTTCAATAGTTTCTATATGAAACACATTTTTGCAGTGTCTACTGCTTATTTCAGCCAATTTAATCGTATTGGAGCTGTGTTTTCCACCAATAACAATCATTGCATCAGCTTTTCTGGCCACTTCTTCGGCAGCTTCCTGTCTAAGCTTTGTAGCATTGCAGATTGTGTTGAATAAAATTGTCTCATTTGATTTTCCCTCAACAATCTTACTAAGCTCCAGAAACTTATCAAGTCTGTTTGTAGTCTGTGATACAACACAGGACTTTTCCATTTCCGGCAATTCAGTCGCTTCCTCTGAGGTATTGACAATGTAGGCCTTGTTTTCACACCAACCATTTATTCCAATCACTTCAGGATGATCCTTGTCTCCTATGATAACTATGTTGTAGCCTTTGGAATTGTAGTCTTGGACCTTTTTGTGAACAGCCACTACATAGGGGCAAGTACAATCAACAAGGTGCAATCCAGACTCCTCAATCTCATTGATGATATTCTCAGGTACGCCATGAGATCTGACAATTATTCTTCCATCATTTATATCTTCAAATCCATCGACTGTCTGGAGTCCTTTATCTTCAAGTGCTTTTACAGCCTGTGGATTGTGAATCAACGGCCCGTAGGAGTAAACTCTGCTTTCAGCCCTTGACAATTCATCCTCAGTCATCCTGACTGCTCTGTCAACGCCGAAACAGAATCCTGCGTTTTCAGCCAATATAATCTCCAACTTCTAGCCTCCCAACTTGTATATCTTTGCCAGTATTTCCTGGCTTATATTGCTATAATCTTCATTGCCCAGCCGGCCTGTATATTTCTTGTGATATGCAATAGGTTCACCGATAACGATATCAAGCCTACTGAACAGTTTATAACTACCCTCGATGTAAACCGGCAAAACGGGTGCCTGTGATTTCATTGCCAATAAGGCCACGCCTGCCTTTGCATTTTCCGGGTTGTATTCCTTAACCCTTGTTCCTTCAGGGAAGATTCCTAATACCTTCTCAGATTTCAAAATTCTTAATGCAGTCTTTACAGCTGATAAGTCTGCGACCTGTCTGTCTACTGGAAATACACCCAACCAATTGAGCGGAACTTTAAGAAATTTGTTTTGGAAGAGCTCCTTCTTCCCCATCCAGGATATTTTTCTTGGAAACATGGCAGCCAGAATCAAAGGATCCCAATTGCTTCTGTGATTTGAGCAAAGTACAAGTCTGCCATCACCTGGAATGTTTTGTTTGCCTTCAACCTTTATTCTAAATGTGATGTTGAAGACAACAAAGGCTATAGCCTTTACCAATGAATAAAACAATCCTATTTTCCCCCCTTTACCAGGTTGATAATCAGGTCAACAGTTTCTTCAATGCTGAGGTCGGTTGTGTCCACGAGGATTGAATCCTCTGTCCTGGTTAAAGGAGATTCTTCTCTGGTACTGTCAATTTCATCACGTCTTCTAATGTCCTCAATGATACCCTCAAGAGTGATGCTATCGACACCTTTGTCTATCAGTTCCAGATACCTTCTTCTACCTCTTTCCTCAACCGAGGCCGTGACAAAAAACTTGTAATCTGCATCAGGCAGAACGACAGTTGTTATATCCCGGCCATCCATTACCACTGATTTTCTTGATGCCATTTCCTGCTGAAGTGAAACCATTCTCTCCCTTACTTCCTTGCTGCTTGCAATGTAAGAGACATTATCGCTTATGCGATGGTCTCTGATTTCATCATCCACCAGCTTGTTATCAAGATAGATATGATTATTGGAAAAACTTATATCAGTGGAATCAAGAAGAGAATTTACCTCATCCTGATTCTTTGGATCGAGATTGTTTTGCAGCACCTTAAGGGTGTAAGCTCTGTACATGGCTCCTGTATCAATATATTCGAAATTCAATTCATTTGCCACAATTTTAGCTACTGTGCTTTTGCCGGCACCAGCAGGTCCATCGATTGCTATTGAGTAATTTCTGGTCATAATCTGCCCTCCGAAAAAAAGAATAACCACCCATTGGTGGTTTGCATTCAGTAGTGTTTCAGGCCAAAGACTATTGACATCTCCTGGGATTCAATCCCAAAAGCAGGCTCGGTCCGGATGTATTGTAGCAGAAAAAATCATGCTGATAACCTTATCTGTTTTAGATGGTTTCCGTCTTCAATCTTCCTCTTGATCCTCGGTTTAAAAACCATGGATTCATATCTACAGTAATAGCCCTCGTATAATACTACAGTTTCACAAACTCTCCTATATAATTATATAATAAACACGTAACATAAACAAGCTATTTATACATTAATTCCAGCCAAATATCCAGTTGAATACGCTATTTGAAGATTGTATCCTCCCGTTAGTGCATCTACATCGATTATCTCACCTGCAAAGAACAATCCAGGTATGATTTTCGACTCCATTGTTGATGGGTTTATCTCTTTGACGTTTATTCCTCCTGAAGTTACAATTCCTTCCTCTATGGGTCTGAATCCTTTGAAACTTAGAGGGAAGCTCTTTAGTGCATTTACTAGTTTATCTCTTTCCTCCTTTGTAATCTGATGCACAACCTTGTCTGGATAAATTCCAGAAGCCTCTATTACCCATGGTATGAGCCTTTGAGGTAAAAGTTCATTTAAGGCATTCTTCAGCTGTTTGTTGCTGAATTGTGCAAAGTCTCTTACAATTCTGGAATCCAGTTTCTCCTGGTCCAAAGCGGGCTTAAGATCAAGGGTTAGTCTAAGATTTGATTTTATACCGTTCACATAATTGCTCATTGACAGTACAATAGGTCCCGAAATTCCGTAGTGGGTGAATACCATCTCTCCAAATTCACTGTGAATCTGCTTCTTTCCAGAATAGGCTGTCAAACTAACATTTCTAAGTGATAAGCCCATCAGTTCATTCACCCAGACATCATTAAGTTCGATTGGTACAAGACTAGGTCTCAGGTCAGTAACCGTATGACCCAATGATTTGGCAAAGGAATATCCATCCCCTGTAGATCCGGTAGCAGGATAGCTCCTGCCTCCAGTTGTAACAATCAATTTATCACATTTAAACTCCCCACCATCCCTAATGAATAGCGTAAAGCTCTCCCCGTCATATTTAATATGGGAAACATCTGAATTAAGTCTTATGCCAACTCCAGATTGATCAAGATACTTCTTGAATGCCTTGATGACATCACTGGATTTATCACTCTCCGGAAACACCCTATTTCCTCTTTCCACCTTTGTTTTTAAGCCGTACTTGTTTAAAAGGTCAATAATAGCATTATTATCAAAGGTATATAGGCTGCTGTATAGAAAATTTCTATTTGTTACCACATTATCAAAAAACTCTTCAATAGGTGCTGAGTTTGTGATGTTGCATCTGCCCTTCCCAGTTATAAAAAGCTTTTTTCCCAGCTGATTGTTCTTTTCAAATAATGTAACAGTGTGTCCCTTTTCTGCTGCAGCCCCAGCTGCCAATATTCCTGCCGGTCCTCCACCTATTACTCCAACGTTAAAATTCATTAAATCCTCTCCTTAGATCTACTCTCTACTAGATAATAACACAAAGTATAAAAATTTTCTTATCATTTATGATAATATTTACTATGATATATTATTCTTCCCTTTATATATTACATAAAAAAATCCGTTGCGTTTTACCACAACGGATCCAAAATAATTAAAATTTCTTTCCTATATGCTATTTTCATCGTAGATGCTATATTTTTTCCAAACATGCTCCAGCTCCTCAAAGTATGGAGTAATATCCTCCTTCTTCTCACTTCCAAGGGCTATTATAAAGGCATTTATCAAGCTCATGGGAGCCACAAGTGAATCCACAAAGGAAAGCATGTCACTCCTTGCAATTATTGTTATGTCCGACTTGTCGGATGCAGGTGAAATAAGGCTATCAGTAAAGCTTACGATCCTGCAACCCTTGCTCTTCGTATATTCAAGTGCCTCCAATGTCCGTTTGGAATACCTTGGATATGTAAGGCATATTACTATGTCTTCCTTGTCAACCTTTGCCAGCTGTTCGAAAATGTCATTTGCTCCTGGCTGAACCAGCCTGACGTTCTCAAATATGAAATTCATGTAGAATGCCATATATCCTGAAAGGAAGGATGAACTTCTCAAACCCATTATATAAATGTTCTTTGCCTTTAAGGTCATTTCAACAGCATTGTAAAACTTATCGAAATCAACCTCAGACAAAGTTTTTCTAAGGTTCTCAACGTCCTTTTCCATGACCTTGGCGATTGAGTGCTCGTTTTTGGAATAATCCTCAGAAAGGTTAAGCCTTTGAACAGTGGTCAGCTTATTTCTTATAAGCTCCTGAAGCTCCCTCTGCAACTCCTTGTATCCTGAATACCCAAGGGCGTTGGCAAACCTTACAACGGTTGATTCGCTTATATTCAAATTTTTGCCGAGACTGGCTGCTGTCATGAAGGCTGCCTTATCATATTGATTTATCATATACTCGGCAATGATCTTCTGGCCCTTGCTAAGTCTTGAATAATTGTCCTGGATATTCCTGATTACATTCGGATTCGAAACCATTCGGCAACAACCTTTCTACTTGACTAATTCGTATCCCTCTTTAAGGGCTGCTTTGTTCAACTCTTCAGTTCCCTTGGGAACCCTTGAAAGAACAGCTTTTTGAAGTGATTCCTGGGAAACTATTTCTGTTATGCTATGGATCGCTCCCAGGGCAACAATGTTTGCAACCATTGGCTTGCCCAGCTTCTCTGAAGCGGTTGATAGAATGGGAATCCTATATACATCTATGTCTTCCCTCTCTGGACTTTCAACTGATTCGTCTATGACAAGTATTCCTCCCGGCTTAAGTGACCCAAGATACTTGTCGCATGAAAGCTGAGTCAATGATAAGAGCAGGTCACAATTTTCAACCTTTGGAAATGATATCTCTTCCTCACTTATAATTACTTCAGCCTTGCTTGCTCCACCTCTTGCCTCAGGGCCGTATGACTGTGATTGAAGGGCGTTTTTACCATCCAGTATCGCTGCTTCAGCCAGTATTATTCCCCCAGTAATTAGTCCCTGTCCACCAGATCCTGAAAATCTCAATTCCCAACGTTTCATATTAGCCCTCCTTCCTAAGTGATGCGATCAGTTTATCATATTGTTCAGTATACTCTGGTCTCTCGATACTATGAAGCTCTCCTATGACAAACTTTCCTTCCTTCTTCTCTTCCGGCAGCTTATCCCAGGCTACCTTGTTGATGGCATTTTCCTTCAGATAGGTTGTCATATCAACTGCACTTCCCTTTCTGTTCTTTCTGCCGTAGTAGGTTGGGCATGTTGACATGGCTTCTATAAATGAGAATCCCTTGTTCTGGATTCCTGCAATAATATTCTTTTCAAGCTGATTTGCAGCAAATATCGTTCCTCTTGCAACGTATGAAGCACCAGCAGCAGTTGCTAGATTGCACAGGTCAAAGTTTGGATCAACGCTTCCATAGGGAGCGGTTGTACCCTTGTCACCTGTAGGTGTTGTCGGTGAGAATTGTCCTCCAGTCATCCCGTAGGTGTTGTTATTGAAAACAATAGTCGTTATGTCAATATTTCTTCTGCATGCATGGATAAGGTGGTTCCCTCCAATCGCAGATGAGTCCCCATCGCCTGTTACAACAATCACCTTCAATTCAGGATTTGCCATCTTGACCCCAGTAGCAAATGCCAAGGCTCTACCATGTGTTGTGTGAAGTGTGTTGAAATCAAGATATCCAGGTGCTCTGGAAGAACAGCCTATGCCTGATACCACACATACCTTGTCCTTATCAAGGCCAAGTGAATCAACAGCCTTAACCAAGGCTCTGGTAACAATACCATTTCCGCATCCAGGACACCAAATATGAGGTAAGTTTTGAGTTCTAAAATAATTCTTAACTAATTCACTAGGCATTTTGATCCTCCTTCACAACTGCAACTATTTCTTCAGGAGTGATTATTTCTCCATTGATTTTTCCATACTTGTTAACCTGTACATGCTTGCCAGCAATCCTGTCAACCTCGAGGAAGTACTGTCCAGCATTTAGTTCAACAACAAATATCTTCTTCATCCTCTTGCCAAGCTCCAACAGCTGCTCCTCAGGTGATGGCCAGATGGTAATTGGTCTGAACAATCCAACCTTGTAGCCTTGGCTTCTTAGGGTATCAACAGCTGTCTTGGAAGATCTGGCTATTGATCCGAAGGAAACTATTGCAATCTCAGCATCATCCAGCAAATATTCCTCATAGGTTACTATATCGTCCTTGTTTCCTTCAATCTTATCTATCAGTCTGTTAAGTAATTTGTCTGCAACAAGTTCATTTCCTGATGGGAACCCTGTCTCATCGTGTACTAGACCTGTCACATGATATCTGTAGCCCTGTCCGAAAGCAGCCATTTCTGGAACAATGTCCCCTTCCTTGACCTTAAAGGCCTTGTACTCTGATGGATCACATGTGGGTTTCTTCCTGTCAATGATCTCAACGTCATCGTTTTCAGGTATCTCAATTTTCTCCCTCATATGACCGATTATTTCATCCAATAACAGTATTACAGGTGTTCTATATTTTTCAGCCAGATTGAACGCTCTAATGGTTGTATAGTATATTTCCTTTACTGAAGATGGATAAAGTGTGATTATTGAGTGGTCACCATGAGTTCCCCAGCGTGATTGCATTATGTCACCCTGAGCAGGTGAGGTTGGAAGACCTGTGCTTGGGCCGCTTCTCTGAACGTTCACTATTACACATGGTGTTTCAGTTATGATACCATAGCCTATATTTTCCTGCTTAAGGCTAAATCCTGGGCCTGATGTTGCGGTCATAGACTTTAGCCCTGTAAGTGAACCTCCCAAAGCTGCAGCAATTCCACCGATCTCATCTTCCATCTGTATGAATTTTCCTCCCACTTTAGGCAATGCCTCAGCTGAAAGCTCAGCTATTTCAGTTGAAGGTGTGATAGGATAACCAGCATAAAACTTCATTCCCGCCTTGAGTGCTCCGGCGACGCAGGCTTCATTTCCCTGCATTAATTTTACAGTCATCTTTATTCCTCCCTTAAGTAAATTGCATAATACGGTAACAATTTTTTCCTTCTTATCTGGCATCGTTTTCCCTCCTAAAGGTAACTTGTTCACTTACCCAAAAAATATCGATCAGGTAACTTGATTTCTTACCTAAATAATAACAAAGTATACCTGGTTTTGCAAGATTTATTTCATTATTTACCCATATTGAATGGTTTTTGCAAGTTTGCTTTCAAACGATTGAATATATGGACATTGGTCAACAATATTTCCCCAGAAAAATATCGAAACTGGGACAAAAAAACAAGCCCTGAGGCTTGTTTCTGAATCACCTTATTCTATTAACCTATACAGGATGGGTTTGGTTCTCCTGATCAAGTAAATCTGTCTCAATTTTATACTTAGCAGCAAGTCTTTGCTTGAAGAATGGAATGGCAACCTGAGGGAATAATGCATAGCTTAGTACATCCTCATCCTGCTCAAGATATTCCTTGATCTCATTTCTGTAATTTTCCAGCTGTGGTTCCAGCATATCAGCAGGTCTTCCTTCAAATACCTGGTCATCCCCTATGATCTTCTTCCTTATTTCGTCTGATATGGGTGCTGGAGGTCTTCCGTAAAGTCCCTTGACATAGTTCTTGGTTTCTGTAGGAACCATTTTGTACCTTTCTCCTGTAATTACATTGAACAGCGCCGTAGTTCCAACCATTTGGCTCATTGGTGTCACCAGTGGCGGATAGCCAAGCTCTTCCCTTACCCTTGGAATCTCCTTCAAAACTTCATCATACAGGTCTTCCTTCCCCTGAGCCTTCAGCTGGGATACAAGATTTGAAAGCATTCCGCCTGGAACCTGGTACTTAAGTGTGTTGACATCTACATTAAGCACCTTGGCATCAAGAAGGCCCGCCTTCATATACTTGTCTCTCAGGCCCTTGAAGTACTCTGATACCTCAAGAAGCATATCAAAATCAATGTCTGGATAGTACTCGGTACCCTCCAGGGAAGCGATCATTGGTTCTGTAGCAGGTTGACTTGTTCCGTTCCCCAGAGGAGATATTGCAGTGTCAACAATATCCGCACCAGCCTCAATGGCCTTCATATAGGTCTGGTTTGCAATTCCGCTTGTAAAGTGTGAGTGAACCTCAATTGGTACATCTACAGCTGATTTTAGGTCCTTTACAAGGTCATAGGCAACATATGGCAAAAGGATACCTGACATGTCCTTGATACAGATGGAATCCACACCCATATTCACCATATCCTTGGCAAGGTTGACATAGTACTCATTGTTGTGAACAGGGCTCACCGTATAGGAGATTGCCCCCTGCGCATGTCCTCCGTACTTCTTGACAGCCTTGATTGAGGTCTCAAGATTCCTCAGATCATTCAAGGCGTCAAAGATCCTAACAATATCTATTCCATTCTCAATTGCCTTCTTTACAAACTCCTCAACAACATCATCCGGATAATGCTTGTAACCCAAGATATTCTGTCCCCTTAAGAGCATCTGAAGCTTGGTGTTCTTGAATGCCTTTCTAAGGACTCTCAATCTCTCCCAAGGATCCTCATTAAGAAATCTAAGACATGAGTCAAATGTAGCTCCTCCCCATACCTCCAATGCGTGATATCCAACCTTATCCAGCTTCTCAGCTATGGGAATCATGTCCTCTGTACTCATTCTCGTTGCAATAAGAGACTGATGAGCGTCCCTTAAAGCTGTCTCCATAAACTTTACCTTTGCCATGTTCTACCTCCTCTGACTTCCAACCCAATTGTAATTGGGGGATCGTTTTTCTGATTTATAAATGAAAATTCAAACACGTTGTAGCTGTTTTGAGGAAGACCTTCAAAATATTTCTTCACTGACCTGTACTCCTCAAGTCCTCCCTGGTGTCCTCTGTATGCCGTTACCAATATTATAGCACCGTGCTTCATTATCTTTAAAGCCTTTTCCACACTACTTATGGTAGTGTGGGATTCTGTTTTTATGGGCTTGTCACCTCCAGGCAGATACCCTAAATTGTAGATAAGAAAATCAACCTCACCAGGAATATGGATGTCAATGTTCTCATGGGTATCTTGAATCAGCTTAACTCTTCCCTGCAAGCCTTCACCGGTTAATAGGTCTCTGGTCCTTAAAATAGCGTCATCCTGGACATCAAAGGAATATACTTCTCCCTCTTCACCCACCAAGTTTGCCAGCCTACAGGTATCATACCCATTGCCTGCTGTTGCATCAACACAAACATTCCCCTTGGCGACAAATCTTTCCATGAGAATTTTATTAAACTGTGAGGCATTATTCAACCTGTCGCTCATGTTGACCTCCCATACAGCAGGAGCATCCTCCTGAAAACAGTTCCTTAAGGTCACAGAAATATTCACCCTGGTCAATTGAAAAACCGATCTTTTCAAGATACTCATTTTCAACCTTGGAATAGACCATATTGAAGCCGTTCAGCTCAAGCTTGTTAAGAAGGGACCTTACCATGGCATTTCCCAAATTCTGACCTCTGTACTCCTTGTCGATAAATACAAATTGGATGTATGCCTTACCATCCTCCAGCACAATTTGGGTTGTACCAAAAAGCTTCCCATCGTCAAATGCACCAAAAAACAGGCCCTTTGGACTGAATTTTTCCCATATGCTGTTTTTGTTGAGAAAATTCTTTATCATATCAATATCTGATACATCCTTGAAGCTAAGCATATTTTCACCTCTCCACCTAAAATATAAGAATACTGTCAGAGCCGTCTCGACTCCTACAGAGATTTTATATAATCCAGCTCTTCTTCATTCAGATATCTCCAATTACCTGGTTCAAGTCCGCCCAGTTCGATTTCACCAAAGGATATTCTCTTTAGCTTCTTCACAGGATGGTTGATCTTTTCGCACATCTTCTTTACCTGTCTGTTACGGCCTTCATATATCTGTATATCCAAAATTGAGTCTTCGTCAAAGTTCTTGAGAATCTTAACCTTTGCAGGTGCAGTCATTCTCCCTTCAAGCCGGATCCCCTTCCTGAATCTTTCCAGCTCTCCTTTGTTTGGGACTCCTTCCACAATTGCAATATACCTTTTATATACCATTTTGCTGGGATGTGTGAGCTTAAATGCCAGTTCACCGTCATTGGTCAAAAGAACCAATCCACTTGTATCCGCATCAAGCCTCCCTACTGGGTATATCCTTTCCTCGACCTCTTCAATCAGATCGGTTACCACGGCTCTACCCTTTTCATCCTTGACACTGGTTACAATTCCAACTGGCTTGTTAAGCACTATATAGACCTTGTTGCTTTCAGGCTTGACGTTCATCCCGTCCACCTTGACCCTATCCTTGCCAGGTACTACAGTAATCCCCATCTCGGTTACTACCTTGCCATTGACCTGAACCTTGCCTGCCTTAATAAGCTCCTCTGAAGCCCTTCTGGAGGCCACTCCACTCATTGCCATATACTTCTGTAGTCTAACACTCTTATCCTTCATCATAAACTCCTCTATTCCTCTTCTTCTATAGTAAAATCCTCCACCGGTGGTAATTCATCAAGTGATTCAAGTCCAAAATATCTCAGAAACTCATCAGTGGTTCCGTACAGATTTGGTCTTCCCGGTTTGTCAAGCTTCCCTGCTTCCTTAACTAGTCTCCTGCCAATGAGCGTTTCAAGGCTCCTGTCACTTTTTACTCCCCTTATATGGTCTATGTCGGCTTTTGTTACAGGCTGCTTGTAGGCAACTATTGACAGTGTTTCCAAGGCTGCATTTGACAGTGACCTTGTATTCCTTCCCTGTACAACCTGCTTAATCCATTCGTGATGATCGGGTCTAGTACCCAGCTGAAATGACTTGTTGAATCTGATGATGCGAATTCCACGACGATTATAGTCAAATTCATCCTTCATTTCCAGCAACAGGGAATGGACCTCTTTGGTTGGCAAATCCAGGACCTTTGCGATTTCACTGCTCTCAATTGGCTCACCAAAGGTAAAAAGCAAGCCCTCAATTATAGATTTTATTTCCCGATTGTCCATAAATCAAATACCTCGCTTCTCAATAATAAGATCAGAAAAGCTGCCATCCTGTCTTACTGATATAAACCTGGTTCTCATAAGCTCCAAAAGGGATAGGAAATAGGCTATTATCCTTGACCTGGAAGCTTGGGTGGAAATTATGTCGCTAAACCTTATGCTGTCCCGGGCATTGACCTTGCTTTCAATATCCCTGGTACATTCCTCAAGGCTCACCTCTTCCCTTCTGATTTCAAAGAAATTTCCCTGTGGATTGTTGTACCGGTGACGCTGCAGGATATTTTCCAAGGTTTCCACAAGGTCCTTAAGCTCCACAGCACTAAGTTCCTGGAAAGGATCCCTGAAGTCGCTTACACCCTCCTGGGGTTTATAGTAAACCTTGCTGTAAACCTCCTCTGAGGCTTTCAGATTTTCTGAAATCTCCTTGTAAAGCTTGTATTCCATCAGCCGTTTTACAAGCTCCTCTCTTGGATCCACCTGGACCTCCTCGCCGTCCACAATAACCGTTTCATTTGGTAGAAGCAACTTTGACTTTATTTCAAGAAGTGTGGATGCCATTATTATAAAGTCACTGGCAACCTCAAGGTTCATGTCCTCCCACTTCTTCAACTGGTCAATAAACTGCTCCGTGACAGTGTTTATAGGTATGTCATAGATGTCTATTTCGTTTTTATCAATAAGATTCAAGAGCAGGTCCAGTGGACCTTCAAAAACCTCAACACTTACATTATAGCTCATGGCATGCTCCTAAATAAGAAGATTTATAATCAGTCTGTAAACGAAATCGACCAATGGTCCAAGTATTCTACTGATTCCCCTTGTTGCTATAAGGAATATCAGAATAAGGTAGAAATACTTCTCATACTGATAGAAATAGTATTCAAGCTTTACTGGCAGTAGGCTTGCGAGGACCTTGGAGCCGTCCAAGGGTGGAAAGGGCATCAGGTTGAACACTCCTAGCATTATATTGTACCAAAGGGTGATTACAAGCATCTGAGCCAAAATTTCATTTCTTATTGGTGCATATACCAATACTGCCCCTGTAATGATTGCAATAATGAAATTGGTGGTTACCCCTGCAATGGACACAAGGATTGTGTCACGCTTCCTGTTCTTGAAGTAACTGGGGTTGATGGGGACTGCCTTTGCCCAGCCGAACCTGAAAATCAACATAAACAAAAATCCCACCGGATCGATATGCTTGATGGGATTTAATGTCAATCTCCCTGCATTCTTTGCTGTTGGGTCCCCCAGCCAATAGGCTGTCAAGCCATGTGCCAGCTCGTGAAAAATGATTGCTATCAGCAGCCCTGGTAGGCTGATTATATATTCCATATGTTTCCTCTACTTTCAATGTCAGATTTACTTGGAAAAATTCATACTTCCAAACTATAATAATGAACCCCGACCATGAATCGTCGAGGTATCATAAGCTTACTTACTTACTTACTTAATTATATTATAAATATAAGGTTTTGTCTCAGGTTTTTCATTTGAAATCACATAAGCTTCCTTCATTCTGTCAATTGCATCCTTCAAGTCATCAAGATTTGTCATCAGCGTGTAGAGAACCTCTCCCTTTTTAACAGGGTCACCAATTTTCTTCCTAAGGGTTATCCCTGCACCATAATCGATCCTATCCTCTTTGGTTCTTCTTCCTGCTCCAAGGAGCATTGCGCTTATGCCAACAGTTTCTGCATCTATCTGGTAAACGAAGCCGTCCCTGTCTGATGTAACGTCTATTGAGTTCTTTGCTTCAGGCAACAGGTCAGTGTTGTCAACAACCTCTTGATTGCCTCCCTGAATGGAAATCAACTCCTTGAGCTTATCAATCGCCTTACCTGTTCTGATGGTTTCCTGAAGCTTGTCATAGGCTGTATCAAAATCCTCGAATGCTCCTCCAAGAAGACACATATGTGAAGCTATGGTCAATGCGATAGTTGTTTCATCCTCAGAGCCATCTCCCCTGAGAACCTTGATTGCCTCCTTGACCTCATTGCTGTTGCCAACCTGGTTTCCAAGAGGCTGATCCATATTGGTGATCACAGCAACGGTATCCCTGTTGAGACTTTTTCCTATTCCCACCATTGTCTGGGCTAGCTTCTCAGCTTCATCTATAGTCTTCATGAATGCACCGGATCCAACCTTGACATCAAGTACAATCGCATCTGCACCTGAGGCGATTTTCTTGCTCATGATGGAACTGGCAATCAGTGGAATGCTGTCAATTGTTGAAGTCACATCCCTTAAGGCGTAAATCTTCTTGTCAGCAGGTGTAAGGTTTGCAGTTTGTCCAACTATTGCCATTTTATGCTTATTTACATTGTCAATAAACTCCTTTGATGACAGCTCAGTCTTGAAGCCCTCAATGGATTCCAGCTTATCGATGGTTCCACCTGTATGTCCTAGACCCCTCCCACTCATTTTTGCAACCGGAACGCCTGCACTGGCAACAAGTGGTATTACAATCAGGCTTATCTTGTCTCCAACTCCACCGGTTGAATGCTTGTCCACCTTGATTCCCTCTATTGGAGAAAGGTCCACCTGTTCACCTGACTGCACAAAGCTCTCAGTCAAGTGCGCAATTTCGTCCTTGTCCATACCATTGAAATATATGGTCATCAAGAATGCTGACATCTGATAGTCAGGTATTTCATCCCTGGTATAACCCAGGACCATAAAGTCAATTTCCTCCTTGGTCAAATGCATTCCGTGCTTCTTCTTTTCGATTATATCAACAGCTCTCATTTTAAATCCTCCTAAGCTCTCGGGTGGGCCTTCTTATATACCTCATCAGTATTTCCTTCCCTCTCGGTCATTGTATATACCTGAGTTGAAGCAATGTCAGTATGACCCATGATCTCCTGTACAGTCTTGATATCTGCACCATGGCTCAATATATGGGCTGCAAACGAATTTCTCAATATTTGAGGGGTTACATTTTTGCTACCGGTGACCTTGTCAGCATACGTCCCGATAATTTTCCAAAGACCCTGCCGAGTCAGTTTGTTGCCACTATAATTTACAAATAACGGAGCATCAGGGTTGCTATCCTCCCTGTGATGTTTAAGATAGTATGATATGCTGCTTATCGCCTTGGATCCTACAGGCACCTTCCTAATTCCGTCATCCTTTGACAGTACTATTGTACCCTTTGAAAGCAATACATCCCCAATTTTAAGGGAACTTATCTCGGACACCCTAAGTCCCGAGGAATATAGAAGCTCCAGGAGAGCTCTGTCCCTTGCACCCTTTTCGGTAGTGGGGTCAGGAAGGCTCATAAGCGTTGCTATTTCACCCTCAGTCAAAATCTGGGGCATCTTCTTCTCCTTTTTAGGCGGCTTCAGATTCAAGGTGGGGTCTTCCTTGACCTTTCCATTGTTAATCAGATACTCAAATAGACATCTTATGCTTGCAAGATGTCTGGAGATAGTGGATGTGGATTTTCCTTCACGTTGAAGCTGCAGAAGATAACGGATCACATGGGTATTGTTTACCTTATCCACATTGTTTATTCCTCCTGCATCCATAAACAGACTGAATTTTTCTATATCACTTGTATAGGCTTCAACGGTGTTTTTACTCAGTTTTTTCTGCTTCTCAATATACCTGGTGTACTCATCCCTTATTCCCCTTAACATATTATATCCCCTTTTTTTATATATTTGTGCTATTTGACAAGACGGTTAACCAGCAGCTGTATACCGATTATTGTCTTGGCATCCATGATTTCTCCCCTGTCGATAAGCTTCTTTACCTCTTCAACTGTATAGCTTTCAACATCTATGAATTCCCCTGATTCGAGCTCCTGTTCCCCTGGCTCTACGTTTTCGCCATAGAAAAGATATATCTTTTCACTGCTAAAGCCTGGTGAGGTGTAGCATTCAAGCAGATATTCAAGCTTCTCCGCAGTATATCCCGTCTCTTCCTTCAGCTCTCTAAGCGCAGTTTCCTTGGGCTCCTCATTGACCTCAAGCTTTCCCGCCGGAAGTTCTAGAAGAACCTTGTCCGTTGCCTTTCTGTACTGCCTTACCAACAGTATCCTGTTTTCCTTGGTCAGTGCAACAATAGCGACGCCACCTGGATGTTCAACAATTTCCCTTTTTGAATATTTCTTGTCAGGTAGCTCCACGGTGTCAATTCTAAGATTCAAAATCTTGCCCTCGTATATTCTGTCACACTTCATGGTTTTCTCTTCGTAAGTCATACAGATCCCCCTATTTATTATTACTGGCTTTATTTATACATAGATTATAGCATAAAAGCTCTATTTCTTCATCTTATTTGACATTTGAAGCATTTCTGTTGCGTGTTTTCTAGTTGTTTCTGTTACCTCCACACCACCGAGCAGTCTGGCCAGCTCCTCGATTCTCTCGTCCTCATGCAACCTCTCGACATTGGTTATGGTTCCCTTTTTGTCCGATGACTTTCTAATTGCAAAGTGTGTATCCGCAAGGGCTGCAATCTGCGGCAGATGTGAAATTGAGATTACCTGATGGGCTCCTGAAATTCTTCTTATCTTCTCTCCAACCACCTGAGCCGTTCTTCCACTTATACCGGTGTCTATCTCGTCGAAAACAAGGGTCGGCATATTGTCCATATCAGCCAGGATCCCTTTAAATGCAAGCATTATTCTGGACATTTCACCACCTGATATGATTCTTGACAGAGGCTTCAGTTCCTCCCCTGGGTTTGTCGAAATAAGAAATTCAATCTTGTCCATACCCTTTTCGCCAGGCTCCTCAAGCTCCTTGAAATCCACCTTGAACCTCACATTTTCCATATTGAGAGCACTAAGCTCCCTCTCCATGTCCTTGTGAAGCCTTGTGGAAACTTCCCTTCTGATTTGCCTCAATTGGACGGATTTCTCTATAAGCTTCTCTCTAAGCTTCAATAGCTCCCTTTCAGCATTCTCAAGCTCCATGTCAATGTTTAACAGCCTGTCATATCTCACTCCAATTTCATCCCGATAAATCAGGATTTCCCGTACCCTGTTACCATACTTCTTCTTAAGGGAGTTGATAAGGTCAAGCCTATCCCTCAGTTCAAACAGCTTCTCCTGGTCTATGTCAAGATTCTCAATGTAATCACTGGTTTCCCTGTGAAGCTCCTGAAGCTCGTATAGAAGTGCCTGGAGACCTTCGCCCTTATCCCTGATGAAATGGTCATACCTTCCTGAATGGAAGAACATCTGGATTGCCCTTTCCATTAGCTGTATGGCGCCCTGCCCTTCATAATCATCCCCCAAAAGGGACAGCGCCTGGTATGTTTCAGCTATTGTCTCCTTGAGATTGTCAAGCCTCTTGAACTCCTGCTCGACATTTTCGTCATCCTCCTCCGACAGCTTGGCTTCATCAATCTCCTCAATCTGAAATTTCAGCAGGTCCAGCTCCCTCTCCCTTTCCTGGGAGGTAAGCTCAAGTTCCTTGTGCTTTTTTACAAGACCCTTATATTCCCTGTGGGTGTTTCCCATGGCGGCAAGCAGTTCCTTGCCCTCTTTGGGCATCAATGAGTCAATGATACGCATGTGGTTTGCTGTATCCAATAGTGATTGGTGCTCATGCTGGCCGAAAATATCCACAAGGTTGTTTGTAAGAGTCTTTAGTAGGTTTAGGGTCACTGGTCTTCCGTTGACCCTTGAAACACTTGGATACCCTTCCCAGATCTCCTTCGTCAGGACAAGCACTTCGCTCCTTTCATAACCCAAGGCTTCCAGACTATTCTGTAGCTGTTCATCCAGGAAAAACATTGCCTCAATTACCGCCTTCTCTTCTCCTGAACGGATCATTTCCCGGCTTGCCCTCCCACCCAGGACCATTTCCAGTGCTTCAATTATTATGGATTTACCTGAGCCTGTCTCTCCTGTAAGCAGATTTAACCCCTCTGTAAAATCAATTGTCAGATTATCAATAATTGCGAAGTTCTTAATCCTAAGCTCCTTGAGCATAAGCCTACCTCCATCTATTTAAGGTTTTCGTGTGCCTCTTCAATAACCTGGTCTATCTTTTCCTCATGAATATGAGCCTCTTCTTTTTTTAGAAGGAGCAGAAATTCTATGTTTCCAGTGGTGCCCGTTATTGGTGAAAACGTAAGGCCATGAGGGTAGAATCCAATTTCCCTGCTAAAGGCTATCACATTGTCAACCACTTCCCTGTGTGTGGACCGTTCTCTTACAATACCCTTCTTGCCGACCTTTTCCCTTCCAGCCTCGAACTGGGGCTTTACAAGTGCAACTACCGCACCATCCTCCTTGAGGAGTCTGTAGGCCACCGGTAAAATGAGTCTCAGGCTTATAAAGCTGACATCGATTGATATAAAATCCATGCGGTCTGGGATCGTATCAGTGTCCATATGTCTTATATTTGTCCTCTCTCGGACAACTACCCGGGGATCACTCCTAAGCTTCCAGTCAAGCTGTCCGTAGCCAACATCAACTGAATAGACCTTGTTAGCACCAGATTGAAGCATACAGTCAGTAAACCCCCCTGTTGATGCTCCCATATCCATGCAAACCGTATCCTGAAGGTCCAGGTCAAATGCCTCCATGGCCTTTTCAAGCTTCAATCCTCCACGGCTGACATACTTAAGAGGATTGCTTCTTATCCTCATGTCAACATCAAGAGAGTACTTTTCGCCGGGCTTGTCAACCCGGGAATCTCCAATGAATACTGAGCCTTCCATAATGATTCTTTTTCCCTTTTCCCTTGATTCCACAAGACCCTTTTCAAATAAAATCACATCTGCTCTTTTCTTTTCCATACTATTTCTCCTTGCCCTTCCTGTCCTTGAACTTCTTCTTGGATGCAAACATCTCAACATTGAAGACCTTTTCCGTAAAATTAACCACTCTTGCCACCTGGTATATTATCTGTTCATGATGATATTCCGCAACTGATTTTCCAACACCTTTTCCTCCCACAGTAAGTGATGCAGTAAATGCCGTCAATAGAATCGTAAGGATTGTACCGTCTGCAATTCCCACTATCACAACAACCCTGAAGATTATGCTGGTGGCAACTGCACCAGATATGATTCCACTTATATCTCCAATAACATCATTGCAGAAGTTACTTACCTGGCTTGAGTTTCTCACAAGCTTGATGGCTGTCCTAGCCTCGTCAATCTTGTTGGCCGCCATGGCGTGAAAGGGCTTCTCACTGGCTGCAGTAACTGCTATTCCTATGGTATCAAATAGTATGCCTATGAATATGATTATCAATAGTATTATAAATGCAAAAAGGACATCGAGATTCTGCACCAGATTTTCAGCAATCAATGAAATTCCAATGGCAAGAACAAACGTCCAGAAGGTTATAAACAGCACCCATCGCATATTGTATTTTATGTAAAAACTCTCATCTTCCTTCTTTGCCATCTCTATCCCCCTATGTATAAAAGAAAAGCTGCAAATCTGTTTATGTCAGCTTCTTATTACTCTCATTAACAAAATTTCATAATATAAGAATGTAGAAATCCACCATGCCTAATAAAAAAGCTGATAGCTTAGCTATCAGCCCAATAATGTGGTAGTAATCTGAGTAAATCTTACGGCTTTAGGTCCAGCAGGATTTCCCTGGAAAGAACTGCCTGTCGCCAGCTCAGCGGTTTCCCTTTAATCTCTCCACTACCCTGTTGCCAAAAGTAGAACTGGATTACCACTTAGTCCGCACTGTAATCCTCCGATTACCTCATTATGAACAGTCTAGGAGTTTTCCTCAACAGCCATTCTATTCCCTAGCCTCTTTTGCAGATTAGGTTTCGATAACAAAACCTGGCAAAACCGGGCCCTGGTTAGGCCAAGTCGAACTTACCATCCGCGCTACTCCACTCAAGGCAGGCTACTCTGCACTTTTAATTAAAAATTTATGTCTTGCAGGTTTATCACTACAAGGTACTATTTATCACCCTGCAATGTCTCCACGAAGGTAGGGTCCACGCCTGCATGCCATTGCAGATCGCCCCATCCTTCTTACTCCTTATGAAGACCCACGACTGGGCGTCGCAAGCCAAACATAAAGAACTTCATCGATATGCCCTTTGACGGATTTTTAGCCCCGCCTTCAAGAATAGTTGTGCTGACTAGAATACTGTACCACTATCAACTAAGCTGATTATATCATGTTTTTCTTAAAATATCAATGTTTCTAGACTTCCCTGTGGATAAGTTCACCGGTTAGATCCTGGAAGAATTTAGTGTCCAGATGCTCCAGGCCATTTAACAATGAAATGGCTTCATCACTCAATGCTTGAATCATCTCCCTGGTTTCATCCTGTCCATGGAAGCTTAGATAAGTGCTTTTCTCTATTTCACTGTCTTCATCCAGGTCTAGAAGGTCGTCCTGAAGCTGATAGGCTATCCCAAGCTTCTCACCAAAGGATCGCAAGGTTTCAACATCCTCCTCCGAAGCTCCTCCAGCAATGGCCCCTGAAAGGATGCTTGCCTGAATAAGAGCTGCTGTCTTTCCCCTATACATTTGGAACAGCTCCTCCTCCGTTATTTTCCTTTTCTCTCCCAGAATATCAAGTACCTGTCCACCTATCATTCCGGAATGACCGGATGCTTTTGCAATTTCATATCCTGCCCTGACAGCACTCTTGTCATTGCAGGAAATACCAGCCTTGAATAGAGTCTGAAAGGCAAGGTTCAAGAGTGCATCTCCTGTCAATATGGCCATTGCCTCGCCAAATTTTTTGTGGCTTGTTGGTTTGCCCCGCCTGAAGTCATCATCATCCATAGCCGGCAAATCATCGTGGATCAGGGAATATGTATGTATCATCTCTATTGCCAGAGCATATGGCATGGCATTGTGTATGTAGCTGTCATACATTTCATATGCCTTCAGTGTCATAAGTGGTCTCAGCCTCTTTCCACCTGTAAAAAGGCTGTACTCCATGGTCTCCTGAAGCTCCTTTTCGTATTGATTCCCCGCCTTGACAGCCTCTTTCAGGCAATGGTCGATGAGCTCAATGTACTCCCTTATGTCCTTAGAATTCGTCATCTTTCTCCTCCGTGATCAATCCCGGAAACTCAACCTCTTCAAGGGAATCACCCTTTTCAAGAATCATCCTAACCTCTCCATCAGCCTTGGTAAGTATTTCGTTACAATGGTCATAGACCTTCATGGCTTCCTTGAACTTTTTTATTGTCTCATCAAGCTTCAGGTCTTCCTTTTCAAGATCCTCAAGCAGCTCCGTTAGAAGCTTCATACCTTCTTCATATGACATCTTATTGGTATCCATTCTTATCCTCCTCCTTGTCAACAACCATAACATCAGCCCTTCCATCCTTCATTCTGACATATAGTCGTTCATCCTTTGCAAATTCAGAGACACTTTTTCTGATATGACCCTGGTGGTCAGTTACAATACCATAGCCCTTTTGGAGTATCCCTTCAGGATTTGAAAGCTGCAGTCTGTTTCCAAGCTTGGAAAGCTTCCTTTCCTCCATCATCAGTCTTTTCTCCATGGAGTGCTGCAAAACCCGTAAGGCGTTGTCAAGCTCCATCCTCTTGTCCATGATCCTCTGTTCAGGATTAAGATATGACAAAGTTCTGCCATGGGAAACCAGACTGGACCTCTTGTCACTAATTGAACGCAGAACTATTCTTTCGATTGTCCAGCCAACATTCTTAAGCTCATCAAGTAGGGTCTCCCTGTCTGGAACAGCCAGCTCCGCTGCAGCTGAAGGTGTTGAAGCGCGAACATCTGCCACCAGGTCGGCAATAGTGAAGTCCGATTCATGTCCAACTGCAGAAATTACAGGAGTTTTGAGATTGAAGATACATCT
The DNA here is from genome assembly GCF_046224405.1 of Gudongella ferriphila. Lineage (NCBI taxonomy): Bacteria > Bacillati > Bacillota > Tissierellia > Tissierellales > Tissierellaceae > Gudongella > Gudongella ferriphila. The sequence continues at coordinate 168,339 of NZ_JBJXRK010000003.1, forward strand.
GGCAAGCTTTTCATCATTGAAGGCAAAAAGCTCCTCCATGGATCCTCCACCACGGCCTGTTATTATAAGCTCAACATCTTCCATTCCATCCAGTGTCTGTAGGCCTTTTATTATGCTCGAAGGTGCTCCATCCCCCTGTACAAGGGCTGGAAACACCACTATCTTAACCGGTGGATACCTCCTTTTAAGAATGCTTACAATATCCCTGATTGCAGCCCCTGTGGAGGATGTGACCACTCCGATTCTTTTTGGGAAGGCTGGTAGCTCCATCTTGTACTGAGGATCGAAAAGTCCCTCCTCCTGAAGCTTGTCCTTAAGGATATTAAATGCCTTGTAAAGGTCCCCGATTCCCTGTTTTTCCATCTTTCTAACATAAACCTGATAGCTTCCGTCCTTTTCATAAACGGAAATGCTTCCAGTCACTGTGACCTTGGCTCCATCCTTGGGCCTGAAATCAACATTTGCATTATCACCCTTGAACATGACACATCTTATTCGGCTTTTTTCATCCTTTAGGCTGAAATACATGTGCCCGCTATAGTGATGGGTGTAATTGGATATCTCGCCTTCAATCTGGATTGAATTAAGAAGCATATCGCTTCCTATTAGCTTTTTTATGTACTGATTCACTTCACTAACCATCAATGGTCTCATACTATTCCTCCCATCCTTCCTTACAGGCTGCAAGGTATGCAACTCCAACTCCGTTATCAGTGGACAGGCTCTTGTGCGGAAAACATATCTCCACATCCATTTTCCCCTGGGCCAATCCAGTTCTTATTATGCTGTTTGCCGATACTCCACCAACCACATATACCCTGTTCACGTGGTGGTCTTCCTTGGCTGATTTTATCAACTCCACAATTATCTCCCCAAGGTGGTGGAATAATGTGTAGATGATGTCCTCCCTGCCATATATTCCCTCATCCAATAGCCTCTTAAAAAGATTCTCATACCCGGACAGGTTTATCCACCCATCCTTCAATTTAGATTGAATCCTCCTGTCTATGAGCCTACCGTCCATTGACATTTCATCCAGCTCCATGCCACAGGGAAATTCCAAGCCAATATGTACACCAATCCTGTCTATCAGCTGACCCATGCTGATATCAAGACTTCCACCAACCAATTCGGTATTAAGGTTATCCTTGGCAACCCTTACACGGACCACCTCGGTGGTTCCACCAGACAAATGTATGGATAGAAAATCCTCATGGGACTTGTTTCCCAGAAGACAGGTCCCAATATGTCCTTCCTGATGAGAGAATCTCTTCATGGGTATCCCAAGGGATCTGGAAAGTATCCTTCCAGCATTTTCTCCAGCAAGAAAGACTGGCATGTAGGATCCTTCAACATTTCTGGGTCTGGTGCTTACCCCAATGGCCTTTATATGGGACAGGTCAGTTGAAAGATCCTCAATCAGAGCCGGCAGGTTCTTTATATGCTGAAACAGGGCCTCCTGCTGTCGGAGCCCCTTCTTTCCCCTCTCAACAACAAGAGGCTTTCTTCTGTCCTCAATAATTTCACCATACTGGTCGACTATTGCAATGGATGTGGTGTAATTGCTTGTGTCTATTCCCAGGAAAAGATCATTCATCCTTACTCATGGACCTTACAAATCCACCTAACACCCCGTTGACATATTTATATGAATCGTCTGTGCTGAATTTCTTGGCAATTTCTATTGCCTCATTTATGGAAACCTCAACAGGTATGTCCTCCATATACTGAATTTCATATATTGCCAATCTCAAGGTTGCAAGGTCAACCCTTGCAATTCTGTCCAGTGACCATCCCTGTAGGTTATCCTTTATTGACTGGTCTATTTCTTCCCTCTTGTCCATAACACCTTCAACGACAGCCCTTATATACTCACTTTCCCCTTTGTCGTAGGGAAAGTTGTCAAGAAATGTCTGAAGGGTTTCCTTTGTGAAATCCTCATTGCTGGACATCTGGAAAAGCAGCTGCATGGCACCTTCTCTTGCTTGTTTTCTTCCCATTGTTTACTCCTTAGAATGTATTTCTACTATAGCCTAGAATCCGTCTCTTCGTTCTTGGTTCGATTTATTCCTTCAATATGGACATTTACTTCCTTTACCTTCAGGTCTGTCATGGTTTCAATTGCCCTTTTTGTCTCCTCCTGAACCTTCAAGCCAACATCGTTTAGCTTGGCACCGTATTCAAGGGTCAAATGCATCTCTACAGTCACTTCCTTGTCGCGAATCTCAACCTTTACTCCCTTTCCAGGGTTTTTCTTGCCAAGAAGCTCCGAAATGCCACCTGCAAGATTGCTGCTCATACCGACAACACCTTCAACTTCCATGGCAGCTGTCCCTGCTATGGTTGCAATAACTTCATTTGATATCTGTATGCTGCCATTTTCAATATACTCCATGTGGTCCTTTTCAGACATATAAACACCCCTATTCAATAATACGTATACCATATTATAACAAAGCAGGTTGCCCATTACAATATGGCCTTATTCCAGAGAAAAAGCCTAAAGCTGAGCTTTAGGCATCTGATTATTCCTCGTCACTGTTCTCGTCGCTGTCTTCATCCTCGAACAATTCCTCATCCTCGTCATGACCCTTGTAGCAATTGCAGCCTTCATCGTCACAACAATCATCGAAATCATCGAAATCAAAATCCTCGTCAAAGTAGAAGTCTTCCTCATCGCCGTAGACGTCATCCTCTACGTCTGCTAGGTCCTCATCGATAAAGTTAACATACTCTTCAAGATCGATCTGGTCCTCAACTACCTCCTCCATAACCTCAGCAAATTCCTCAAGCGTTTCAACGATTGCCATCAGAAGCTTGCCTTCCTTGGTTGACTCATCAATTCCCAGGCCGTCTGCTAGACCCTTTAGATAAGATACCTTTTGAAATAAATATTCCATTTTAACCCCTCCTTTAAACTCTGGACAGATACTCTCCGGTCCTTGTGTCAATTTTTATAACATCACCTGTGTTCACGAACAAAGGAACATAGATGGTAACACCAGTTTCACATACAGCTGCCTTTGTTGCTCCCTGTGCAGTGTCTCCCTTGACTCCAGGCTCAGTTTCAGTAACCTCAAGCTCCACGAAGTTTGGCGGAGATACATCAAATGCCTTGCCCTGGTAGAATCTTATTGTAGCAATGTCATTCTCCCTTAGGTACATGATTGCATCCTCAACTGAATCCCTTTCCAAAGGAATCTGCTCATAGGTTTCATTGTCCATAAAGTAGTACAGCTCTCCATCTGAGTACAGGTACTGCATCTCCTTTGTTTCTATTACAGCCTTCTCAAATTTCTCTGATGGACTGAAGGTAACCTCCTTGAAGCCACCGTTTATAACGTTCCTGAGCTTGGTTCTTACAAATGCTGCTCCCTTTCCCGGCTTTACGTGCTGGAAATCGACTATCTGAAAAACCTGTCCATCCATTACGAATGTTATTCCATTTCTAAAATCTCCCGCTTGTATCAATCTATTCCCTCCTGTTCCATATTTCAAATTGAAAGATCAAAATCCCCCGTATAGTAATTATTATACCAGTATAAGGACACTGTAACAAGCTAAAATTAGTCCATATGCATACTTTATGGACCTGCAGGTCCCTATCTTATGGAATCAATTGTCGGGCTGATAAATCCCGGAAGAAATCTTGCCATCAGCCTTGTGTATTCCGGATCGTACTGAATTTTAATTCCCTCATCAGGTTGATTGAAGCCGTTCACAATTACCTTGCCCTTTATGAGTGACTCCTCCTCCCCCTCCTTTAGTAAAGCACCATTTTGGAGGATGATTATCCCGTAAAAATCAACATCTCCTGATAGGATAAGGTCACCATTTTCCAGGTATATGATCCCCATCACATATCCCGTCGAGTAGCTGCTGGTATCCTTCTCCAGTCTTACAACATCTCTGTTAAACCCGTCATACTCCTTGAAAAGTACAATTCTTCCATTCCAAAAGCTGTATTTTGATATATGGTTTTCACGAATAAAGTCAATATATCTGTATCCTGAAGATTTAGCCCTTATTTTCACCTCATTCTCCAAGTAGTTGATTGCAAGAAAATATGTACTGTCAATGGCATCAGTGTTAAATGAACTTCTGATGTTGTCTAGTAATTGATTAAGCTCTTCTCCATATTCAAGGGACCTGTTCTGGAGTGTCACAAGGCCATCCTGGCAATGGTCAACAAGGGGACTGTAAATGTGCCCCTTCACGGTAATGCTATCCACTACGCTGTTTCTTGTACCCTCTATGTTCAGCCTGTAATTCAACCGGCCCTCATCACAGTAGGAAAATTTGATCATACCCTTGGCATCCTCCATTCCCTCTATTGGAATCGGGAAGGTCGAGGGCTTGTACACCTCTGGTTTATTGTTGTAAATTATATCCTTAACCAGATTATCAGCATCATCTGAGGTCACAACAAGCTCAGCCACCTTATTCTCCAAGGACATCCGCGCCTGAACATTGTCATACCTGTTTATGACTATCCTGTTCTGCATGATCACGCTTTCAAGAGCAAACCAGGAAACTGTCATACATACTGCACTTACTATCAAAACAAGCATAATTATACTTCCATCTCTTTTCATTCCTCAGCTCCGGTCAGTGACTTCCGAGATATTTTGTCTCGGTGGATCTGTACTCTTTTTCATAGGCAGGGTCTTTAGTTATTATTTCAATGAACAAAAGACTCTTGTCGGAACAGTAATTGCTGCTGCCTATGGATAAAACATTTCTTGCCAATACATTGTGCCCCCCATTGGAAGGGGCGTTTTCAGGCAGATATGCGTTATGGCTGAAGGTACTTCTAAAAATTACATCTCCTGTTAGTCTGTAATATATGTATTTGTACCTGAAGGTTTTGTCATAATCCTTTGTTTCTATGTTTTCACCAGTGTTATGGTTGATTAGGATAAAACCTAGATACTCTCCCTGGAAGATTCCATCAGGGCAATAGTCTTCCATGCCAATGATTTCATCTGCCAGCATAACATCCTCGATTATATACTCAGTTGCATATCTTCCATTCAGCATGGCATCATCAAATTTTTGAATTCTTCCAGCAGATGCTTCAGTGGACCTGAAAATCGAAAAAAACATAATAAGTACTATGCCTGTAAATCCCAGGGCTATGATTATCTCAATCACAGTAAACCCTCCTCTATTGGAGGACTCTCGTGGCAGAAAGGCTGACATCATATCCCTCCCCTCTTACCATCACTGAATATTTCTGGAGCTTTCCATCCCTATGTACAAGCCTTACCATTGCTTCCATACCCTCAGGCAGTTGGGTACAGGGATAACTGACAAACCCATCCTCATATGTCAACATCTCAAAGAATTCATCGTTCTCTTCTGAAGGAACCTTGAGGCTTTCAGCTATCCTCTGGCAGTTGTCAATAAGGTCCGCCCTATTCTCTATTGCTACAATGCTCCTTGTGGATGTGATTATTGTTGTTTGGACCACAAGGGCAAGCATTCCCAAGAGACCCAATCCCAGAATAATATCAATAAGAAAAAATCCCTTCCTTTTCAAACTATTGTACCTCCCGAAGCGTTATTTCTGTAGTGTTTACACCTACCGCCAGATGGTATGTCCTGCCGTCTGATCTTTTCAATGTGACGGTATTTGAGTTCCCGACTCTCCCCGTACCATTGAACCTGAAGGCTGCAGAGTCTGCGTAATAGATTTTTAGACCCGACTGGAGCTCTTGAACCTTGATCTTTTCATTTTCATTATATTGTATTATGTACATGTTTCCATCAACATAAAAGGAAAACTCCACCAGGCGGTTCTCAAGGATAGCCCTGGTCCTGGCCTGTCTCAGATCCTTTTCGATCATCCTCAGCTCGTTTCTTTCATTGATGGTCCTTATAATGGAAGTGTTGGGCAGACTTATGGATAGAAGCAAAGAAAAAAGAGCTACAACCACAATCAATTCGATCAGGGTGTAGCCCTTTCTATAGCCTTCCTTGTCTATCAGTACCGCCATTGATTGAGAACATAAAGCATATAAGCCACCTCTGCCCTGGTGATCTTATTATTTATATTGTCAAAGCTCGGTGACCTGTAGGCCTTATCATACATCATCTGTGTTGCCAATGCATTCCAGTTGAAGCCGTAGCTTCCCTGTACTCTTCCCATAATAAGCTGTACCTCGTAATATGAAATTGGGTTGTGTGGTCTAAATGTTCCATCCGTATATCCTATTACATATCCCTTTGACAGGGCATAGCTGATTATCCTGTCATACTGGGCAAACTGCGCATGGTCCCTGAAATGTGTTGCATTGACAATGTAGTTTGGCAGGGTCCAATTTTCTATTCTGCTTAAAAGAATCAAGAACTCCGCTCTTGTGATGCTCTGTGACGGTCTGAAGGTTCCATCGAGATGAGTGTAGCCTGGATATCCTGTGATGATATTCCTTCTTACCATCGTCTCTATCTCTTCCTTGGCCCAGTGGTCCCTTACATCAGTCAGGACCCTAATGTTTTCATCCATAAAGACTGCATAGGTTCCTTCCCTGTTTGACATTGTGCTTGGCAGAACCTGTGCTGACACTGTGTCACCATCAAGCTTGCTTGGAATGTACTGCCATCTCTCATCGATAAGCTTGTAGATTCCAGCCTTGTACTGGTCACCATAATAGGGGAAGGATATCGTAACCTTCTTCTTGTCGTCCAGGGTCCCTGCAGGGTTGTCCAGCCTGACCGTATATATTTCAGAAGCCCTGATATATGACCCGAATTTGTAGAAATTTGTGTTCTGCTGATTGATTGTTGCAAAAACCGGCATATAGAAGGTTCCTGAATCCACGGAAATGGAAATTCCATTTGAGACGGCCGCTTCACCTCCGGAAGCTTCTATCCTCTGTGAAAGCAATGATTCCATTGACTGGTCCTGATGGAAGGACCTGAAGGTTTCATTGTATGAAATCTGGTACTGCTTCTTGAACCCTTCTACAAATGCATCCCTGTACTCATTGGTCCCAAGTCTAAGTCTGTATCTCTCTACAATCTCTGCATCACTTGGCAGATTCCTTTCATAGTCCATTGAGCTGCCAAACATATAGTCCCTTTCAGCAAAGGATTCTCCCATGGCTCCACCTGCGGCCTCTCCATCTGAAAGTCCCTGGCTCATCCCCTCCCTTGGAGGGTTCAAAAGGGCCTTTGTGAACTCATCCTCATAGCCTGTCTGAAAGCCTGACTTGAAATCTGATATAAAGCTCTTCTCGTAGCTGTCTGTCATCCTGTCCAGGTCAAACATCCTGCTTATGGTTCTGTCACTTGGCAGTGCCTCTCTCCAGTCGGAATCATTGCCATCATAGTAGTCCCTAAGAGCATAGGTCCTTCCAAGACTCTGTCCTAGGGTGTTGGCATCAGGAGTGCTGACACCCTTATCCCTGGCATCCTCATAGCCGTCCATAAAGCCATCCTTAAAGTCATTGTAGGAAATCCTCCCAAGGTCGTCAATTTCATCGTACAGGTCTGGATCCTCATCCTCAATATAGTCAAGATACTCGTCAAAAGCATCATCTCCATCGTCAAAAGAGGAATCGATCCCAAAGAACCACTGGCCTTCACCATAGCCCCAGTCGTAATCAGCCTGTGCTGCAAAGGCTCCTCCCGAAAGAAGGAGAGTGAAAACTATTGTCAACACCATTGCAAATCTTATTCTGTTCATAATATCTCTCCCCCTATCTCCTTATCAATACCAGAATCTTGCCCACTGGGAGAACATCCCCAGGCCTTATATCGTTATTCTTCATTATCTCGTTTTTGTAAAGAAGTGTTCCGTAGAAATCCCTGGAAATTGTTGACACCGTATCTCCTGGCTTCACCTCATAAAATATCCTGTCCTGCTCACTTTTCGTACCTTCATATGCCGAATCCACGTGATGGGGATAAATGGCCTCTAGCTTGTCAAATACAAGCACTCCAAAGTCATCCCTTCCCTTGTCCATTTCATAGTAGATATGGGTTATCTTTATTGGATACTCTGCAACGCTTCCTGGAAGATTTATCCTTGTCCTGCCCCATCCAAGCCACGATATTCCTTCATTTACAGAAATAAATTCTTCATCGCCTTCCTGGTTTATTATCCTAACCCCAACAGTGCCTGGAGCGTAGGTGAAGGAATAGGTGTGGATGGTCAGCTCCGTCGGTGGGAATTTCAGCTCGATATCCTGGCTGGTTATATCCACCATTGCCCTGTTCTCCTCCTCAGTTCCAACTATGTTGTACTCAAGTCTCATTGCATACCTTCCATCAATTGCTATTGTGGTAGGCTCGGCCTGACCTCTTACCAGAGGATGGCTAGGTATGAAGTCATAATTTCTCCATTCAAAGCTGTGTAGTACTTCACCCTTTACGTCAGTACCTCCATCAACTCCAGTTCCTCCACCAGCGGTCCCTCCACCGCCTGTTGTACCTCCGCCATCAGTTCCTCCTGATCCATCGGATCCTCCTGTCCCTCCTGTGGTTCCAGTTCCAGTTGATCCAACAAAGCCATCAAAGCTTGAGAAAAGGGTTCCCTGATTTGGGTTCTCTGCAACTTCAACAAATATTACATCCTCTTCCTCCATTTCCGCCAGTCCCTCAAGGGAATAGACCTTAAGGTTCATTGAGCCGGAAAGCTGGTTGTCATCTCCTCTGTCCAGTGACAGGCTGTCAACCATCATTCTTCTTGGACTGGTTTCAATGGATCTTACCATTGTCTCAATACCTGAATAATCACCGGTAAAAGGCAATGAGATTCCCATATTGTATACATCCATCTCTGAAAGCCTTTCTGCAGAAGGCCTAGAGAAATTAAGGTCTGCAATCTCCACCTGCTCTTCAGGAAGGAGGTCGTTAAGCAGATATATTATCTGAGCCTGGTCAAGGGTCGGGAAATAGTATGAAAGGATCTGGTTTCTCTCCCTATGGAGCATCTCCCATTCCTTCTTGATGTCATTTTCCCTTCTCAGGGTTGCATTCATTTCCATGATCTCTGTTTCCAGCTCGTACTTCTCCACCTGAAGCTCCTGGATCTTTTCATCCTGTGGCACCAGTGCATACTGGTTTCCAAGGAAAGCAACACCTACAATGGCAAGCAGGGTAAGTAGTATCTTTTCACTTTTGGTTAAGGGTCTGGTCTTTATACCGCTGAACAATGATTTTAGCTTAGTTGACATCTACCAGCACCTCCTCCAGTGTAAGATCAAGATTGAATCTATAGTAGCTCTCCACTGCCGAGATGTTGGACACAAACGCCTTTGATGCCACAGGTAACCTTTCAAGACCCTTGGCAAATTCCGCTATGGAATATCTGTCCTCTGCAAAGCCTGCGATCCTAATTTCAGAGCCGCTTGCACTGAGATTTCCCAAGAAAACTCCCTCAGGCAGCTTTGAATTTATGTCATCAAGGAGTTCTTCCCCAATAACATCCCTCGCCTGGATGTTCTTATCAAGGGTACGAATCCTTTCTACCTCCTGCTTGAACTGCTCTGTTTCCTCCTCAAAGGCCCTGATCTCCTCAACCCTCTTCACGGTCTGGGGATCCTCTGCAACCTGTCTCAGGCTGTTGACCTCCTTCTGGAGGGCATTTATCTTAAGCTGATTCATTCCTACCATAACTCCTAGACCCACTATTACAAGAAATAAAAGTCCATATAAAAACAGCATCTTATTAAAGGTGAATTGTTTCTTCTCTATGAAAGGATCAAAAAAGTTCATATCTCTCATTTCTTCTTCACCTCTTTCAGACGGATAAGGCCACCGATAGCATTTGCATACTGACTCATATCGCAATCAGCCTTTATTTTTTCCAGGGATTTCAGCTTGGTGGATTCTGTGTCAAAGAACTCCTTGAACAGCTTATCCATACCGTTTATCTTTGAAAGGCCACCGTAGATCACAACAAGGTCGATCTTGTTTCCAGCATCCCTTGTCTTGTAGTACCTGAATATCATTTCTATCATATCAAGGATTCCAAACAGGTTATCCCTCAAGGTTTCTGACAGGATCACCTCATCATCCTCCCCGGTCCTCTTCTGGGAGATGTCGCCGATCTCATCCATGTATTCAAGAATCTGGTCATCCTCAAGATGAGGCAGCTTTCTTCGTATGTCTTCAAGGATAAATTCCATGCCCCGCTCCACAACCCTTGCAACCTTTATGAGACCTCCCTCAATGATGGAGACGCTTGTGCTGCTTGAACCGATGTCAATACATGCAACATTTTCAAGAGACCCGTAGGTGTTGTTAATTTCTCCGCCCATTTGCAGGAGCTTTCCTATGGCATTTCCATGGTAGTCAAGTACCGTAGGCTTAAGGTTAACATTCCTTAGGAGGGTTAGATGTGCCTGAATGGTATTTCTGGGTATGCCAACAAGGAGTAGTACCATCTTATCTACTCCTTCCTCAAAAATTGTTCCCAGTTCAAGGTATTTTACAACATAATCCTCCGGATTGATGGGTATGTAGTCCTCCAGCTGGTAATTAATGATTGCCTCGATTTCCTCAGGTCCCGCCTTTGGAAGCTTGACCTCACGCATTACAACAGATGAGGAATTGAACACCCCGTATGTCTCAAGCTGACTCACCTTGTTCTCCGAAAGTCCGGTTCGCAGAAGATAGGTCATCTGATCCATATCTGTAATCTCACCATCAACATAAAGCCCCTTTGGAAGGTCTACCTTAAAGCACCGGTCAACTATGACTCCCTTGCCTGAATGCTTTCCCTCAACTGCCTTGATGCTGTCTGTGCCAAAGTCCAGGCTGAGGATTTTGCTGCTGCCAAGGATTCCCATAAGCCTCTCTCCTCTCTATTCCACTTGTCACGTGGATATGTTATCGAATATTGTATAAAAAGATCCTTTTCCTTGAATAGTTCAGGAAAACCACAATTTGAACGTTTTTTGCCTTTCCTATATAATAAACCAAAATGGAATATATTGCTAGATTAAAATGTTGAAATACCAATCAAGCAGATTGTCTCCCAAAAACAGTGCGATGAAAAATCCCAGCACGATAAAGGGACCGAAGGGTATTGGATCCTTCCTGGTTTTCAGTCTTGTTGCAAGGAGGAAGACAGAAATTATTGCTCCAAGCAGAAATGAAAGGAAAATCACCAGAAAAATCCTTCTAAGACCCAAAACAAATCCCAAGGCACCAATCAGGGTAACATCTCCTCCACCCATTCCTCCTCCTGAAAAGTATACTATAAGGAGAAATATTCCACCGGCCACAAGAAGGCCCAGTAGGCTTTCAACAAATGGAAAGGGTATACCCTCATAGAAATGCAGAAGGCTTTTGTGTAGAATTGAAAGGATCAGGACTGAAAGAACAAGGGAATCAGGTATTAGCTGGTCTTTCAGGTCGATAAATGTAATTGCAACAAGAGCTGATGAAATTAGCGCATAGAAAACAAAATCCAGCTTAACCTGGTAAAAGAATATGTACAGAAGAACGTATATTATTGCATTTACTGCTTCAACTGCAGGATACTGGAGGCTTATCCTCTCACCGCAGTAACGGCACCTGCCCCTAAGGAACAGGTATGAAAACAGTGGAATATTGTCGTACCACTTAAGTCCATGCCCACAGGATGTGCAGTGGGACCCGGGCCAGGCGATATTCTCATCCCTGGGAATTCTGTATATCAGTACATTAAGAAATGAACCTATTAGAAGTCCGTATATAAAAATCAAAAAAACCATATATATCTCCATTTAAGTTATTTGTAGACTTCAATAATAATATTGCAATTATGCTTAATAAAGATTCCTTGTAGTATCATTTTTGATTCAAAACACAAAAGAATGATCATTCCTGATAAACAACTGTTCCTATTCAGTATAATTTATTTCTGGGTTGTTGGATGGTGTAAATTCGCCTTCTTTGATAATCTTATTATTTGTATTGTTCTTTATTGTATATTTATATACTACTTGAACACTGTCTTCTACAGAATGGACATTATAGAAAGCAACTTTATATGTTGTATCCGAATTTTCGATCACGCTGTAATTAGAACTCAAGGTTCCTGTGCTAACTCTTTGCAATGTTATTGTGAGACTAGAGTTCTTATTTTGCTTAGTTACTGAAACATAAACATCCAAATACTCATCAGTTGGGGTAGTTTCTTCCTCATCATTTTCATCTGGTGGATTTTCAGAATCATCCTCTCCATCTCCATCATCACTGACTTCTACCGCAATGTTGTAATCTCTTTTGTACTTGATTCCAATAATTCCATCATCAATACTTGTATCAGCAGTCTTTTTATTGGAATAATCCAAGTTGATATTTGGTAGTGAAATCTCTGTGACCAGATTAAAATCAGTGCCCTTATCATCCATTGCTATGATATTGAACTCAATAATTTGATTACCATTAAGAGCTTTTGAAGTAAAATATGAAGAAGTGTCTATGTTTGAACCTAGTTTCGTAACATTTCTGGCATTACCTGAATTGTATTCTGAATGAGTCAATGTGCTATCTAAGTTTGATATAAACATATAATTGTACTCATCGGTCGCATCGATTGTTGGGATGGTTGATAGCATCTCAATATCGGTTGCAAACCTTAATCTGTTTGTCAAATAGTCAATTGCTAACCTAGCCTCCGATTGAACATCAAATTGATCATTGCCTCTTACATATGTTTTATTGCTAAAGGAAAAGAAAGAAAAAGCTATAGTTATAAGAATGCTAATGATAGCTAAGGTTATTATTAATTCAATTAATGTAACTCCTTTTTTCTTATTTTTCATCTCTTCACATCCTTAAGTGAGCAATTATAACAGTGGACTTGTTAATATTACAAATCTAGATTTATCACCATAATATACTTTTAAAATTATTTCATATGCATTATCAGTATTCTTTGAAATAATCAAATCCTTTTTTTGCACATAATATTTTACTACTATATCACTGTCTGCAGCTAGTGAGTTATCAAAACCTGTATCATCAACATCAAAGTCTACATAGTCAACTGTATAATCTACATACTTCCCTGTTCCCACTTCGCTATCCATTATGTTAACAATTGATGCTTCCAAATTATCTACATCCACTTCGTGGTAGATAGTATCCATAATTGTTTGAGCATAATTGTTAGCTTCCGTTCTATCCCCAGAATAAAAAATTGTCCTTAAACCATTTGAAAACATTCCTAGAAATGAAACAAGAACAATTGCAAGTATTGCAAATGCTATGATTACCTCAATTAAAGTAAACCCTTTATTTATGGCTGACTTTTTCAAATTAACACCCCATTTTGATTCAATTCACAAACCGAAATCATTCATAAAATCTCTTTCTTACCTGAGGGTCAGCCAAATCCCACGAATCATCCGGTGCTTGATAAATTACACTACCCATAGCCTGGCTAACATTACTACCTTTATAGATATTCCCAACGATTGCACCATAGACAGTTGTCTGAGCAGATTGCATGCTTATTGTAGCCTCTGGTCCATGAACATAAAAGTGAAAAGTACCGTTTGCCTGTAATATCAGCTCGCAGCCTTCATCCAAATATAATCTGGTTTTATTTGGATCAGAATTCTCAACTAACAAGGGTGTTTGAAAATCTATTGTTGAATCTTGATATCCATATATTTCCAATTCAGCAGTATCTTCAACATAAAATGAGCCTTTCGACTCCAGCAACTCCCCTACATATAGTTTCAGTATACCTTCTCCTGTCACTTGGACAACTCCACTATTGCCTGTGGAAAATCTATGTATACCAATTTCCAGAACATCATTTTCACCACCTGTGAAAAAAGTCAAGGTGGTATTATTCGGCACGGTTATACTATTATAATTTCCATCACTACTTATTGTTGCAGTAGCAGATAAAGTAGCTGTATACGAAGTTTGGTAAGTTCCTGGCATTGTTATAGGAAATTGGGAATATCCATAATCAAAGCTTGCGTTTGATTCTACGGTATATTGATTGGTATCAAAATTATCCTTATTCTCCTTTAGGATTACTGAGCCTGCTGAAGCTATATCTCCCTGTACACTATTCATTTTAGAGATGTCCAGATCATCAAAAGTATAGATAGCCTTGTCAAACAGGTCAGATGGATTGTCAAATGACATGGTCAACTTCACATCACTTGTAGCAGATTGGACGGTTGAAGTTGCCTCGATGACAAAAACAGAATCCTTGGGATTTGAACCTGCTATCTCCTCCAAGTTTGTTATTATATATGAACCTTTTGTAAAAGTAATCTCTTCATCTGGATCAACAACCGGTAAAGCTTTATTTTCAATAATATAATCTGCTATGTCATCCACACCAGCTCTTGCCAAATAATTTGCTTGTATCTTATTCTCTTGTGCCATAGTGAATTTTGTATCTGCAAGCCCTATGGATAGTAAACTAACGCCAAGAATCATAGTAACAAGAATTACCATTATAACAAGCGGTAAAGCCATTCCATTTCTATTCTTAACTGTTTTTTTCATAACATTACCCCCTGGATAGCATAAACCATACCTTTTAGAAATCCATCAATTACCTCAATAAGTAATTTTGTAATTATTTATATTTTTACTTCAAATAGCTTAAATACTTATTTCTTATTATACCATTTTTTTAATATAGGTACAGATATAATTTTCACACTATTTGTACTTTTTTATATAGTTTCTTTATACCCTTACATAATATTTGTAATCCTTGTATTTATGTCATTTATTGGCTTAAATGACTTGTCATGAATGTTGACAAGTTTGGTATTATAGTGGTGCTGTTAAACATTAAGTTGTTAGAATCACTAAATAAAACTGTTAAGATTTATTCATTTTCTAATATTTGCATAATATAAAAAAGTCCAGAAAACTAGATTATAATTTCCTAGACCATTTGATCAAATTTGTAAGGCATATTTAAATTTCACATCACCTAATACTGTATCTTGTTTTGAAACAACCAATTAACTTTAAATGAAACTGACAATCAGAAATCTGTAATACACCATCAGAGAATAATATCCAAGAAATGGAATCCATGTCAGTTTGACTAGCATACTCCCAATTCTATCCTTATGCTGCCAAAGTGCCAACAACACCAAAGGTACCAGCATCAATTTTACCAATGGAAATTCATAGGTGCCAATCATGGGTGCAATAAACGGATTAATCTCATAGAATCCTAGTGCTAAGAATTCCAAGGTTAGCAGATAATCCACGATATTGAATGTACCAATACCTAGCAATTGTAAAAATAATAAGCGACGTTGAGCATTTGTCATATTAATCACTCCAAATAAAAAACCGGCTCTTAAGCCGGTTACGCCACTGGATCACAACAGTCTAAGCGTCCATCTGTAACTGTTGGTCTTATCCTCTTCATTTTATCTATCTCAATTATATAATACCACCAAATACCTCCAAATAAACCTTACATCAGCTAGTAGGACATAGT
>NZ_JBJXRK010000030.1:0-28799 GCF_046224405.1 Gudongella ferriphila
TATTCGGAAAGATACTTCTTGTTAAAGTGTTTAGGTCTACCTACAGATGAGGATGATCCAGACGCAAAAGAAACCAACTCGTATGAGAAGAAGTCATCTCCTCCACCAGCACAGACTAAAAACAATGGATCAGGCGAGAAACTGGCAAGCGAGAAGCAACTCAAATATATCTACACTCTTGTAGAGGAAAAGA
Source organism: Gudongella ferriphila (assembly GCF_046224405.1). Lineage (NCBI taxonomy): Bacteria > Bacillati > Bacillota > Tissierellia > Tissierellales > Tissierellaceae > Gudongella > Gudongella ferriphila. The sequence continues at coordinate 194 of NZ_JBJXRK010000030.1, forward strand.
ACTACACCAAAGGAATCAAGGCATACATCAAGAACAACTACAACAAAGATTCATCTAAGGATTTGACAGCTACAGAAGCAAGCGAGCTTATAAAACTATTGCAGGATATGCAAGCATAACAAGAGGGGAGCAATCCCTCTCAGGAGGTGAGAGAGTGGCAAGACCGCAGAAGTCAGGGCTAGATTATTTTTCACTAGATGTTGTTATGAGTGATGAAGTAGAAATCATAGAGGCGGAATATGGACTTGAGGGATTCGCAATATTGATCAAGCTATATCAAAAAATATACTCCGAGGGTTATTACTACCAATGGGGTGACAAAGAACAGATACTATTCAGCAACAGGGTTTCTGTCGACAGAAACCTACTAATAACTATTGTTGATAATTGTGTTAAATGGGGCCTATTTGATGAAAAACTCTATAAAACTTATAACATACTAACATCTAGGAGAATCCAGAATCAATATTTTACCGCAACTTACAAAAGAACAGGGCTAGAGGTAATTCAAGAGTATTTATTGATAGACATTTCTGATAGAGATAATGTAACAACAACTAGTGTTTCTGATGACAGAAACTCACCAACAACTGATGTTTCCGTTGATAAAAGTACACAAAGTAAAGAAGAGAAGAGTAAAGAAGAGAAGAGTAATACAGTAGAAGTCCAAAAGGTGATTAAATTGTATCGGGATAAATTGAAACATTTACCACAACCAAGGAAGATTACTGATGAACGGAAGAAACATATAAATGCAAGAATTAATGAGTACGGGATAGATGAAGTTGTTAGCGGAATTGATAAAGCAAGTAGGATGAAATTCCTTGCAGGTGACAATAAGAGAGGGTGGAAAGCAGATATTGATTGGATATTCCAACCAACTAATTTCGCAAAGATACTTGAAGAAAAATACGCAAGTGAACCACCACAGAAAAAACCATTGCCAGACGATGATAACTACTTCCTGAATAGGGGTTGATGTAAATGGAACATGAACAACTACACAAGATTAAACCTTACCTGGGACAATTCAGGGAAAAGGGAAGCGAGATACAAGCTTTATACTGTCCATTCTGTAATGGTGGCAGACATAAGGACAAATACACATTCGGGATCAATAAGTTAACAGGAGCATACAACTGTCTGAGGGGAAGTTGTGGAGAAGTTGGAAATCTCCACACATTAGGAAAATATTTAGGGGTGGACATTGTGGAATCAAAGGAAACATATTTCAGGGAATATCGGAAACCTAAGAAAATATATAAAAAGCCAGAGGTTAAGGCAAAGGACATTTCAAAACAGAATATTGAATACTTCCAGACAAGGTTGATTTCAGTTGAAACCCTTATCAAAAACAAGATAACAACAGACAAGAACAACAATATCATGTTCAACTATTACCTCGATGGTGAGATTATTTTTATCAAGTACAAGATACCGAGGAAACCTAATATAAACAAGGATGGCAAGAAGGAAAGGAAAACATGGAGAGAGGCAGACACAAGGCCAATACTTTATGGGATGGATGATTGCGACCCATCAAAACCATTGGTGATCATTGAGGGTGAGCCTGACAAGTTGGTACTTGATGAGTGTGGAGTTGAAAACGCAGTATCAATCCCAAGTGGCACAGAGGACTTCACATGGCTTGATGAATGCTGGGACTGGATGGAACAATTCGATGAGTTGATAATTTGGGGAGATAATGACGCAGCAGGGAAAGGGTTCCAACAGGAAGCCATAGCAAGGCTTGATGATTGGAAGTTGAAGATAGTCAAGTGCGAATATAAGGATGCCAATGTATTACTCTATGAGGTAGCCAAAAGAAAAGGCATTGAAGAGGCAAAAGAAGAGGTCAGAAATCACATAAAGAATGCTACTCCAATAAAAAAGGACTACATTACCAACCTTGCAAATGTAAAGCGTAAGGACTACCGACAAATAAAAGCCATTACAACAGGCTACCAGGAATTAGATAGTTTAATAGGCGGTATGTATGGAGGTCAACTTGTAATCTGGACAGGGTACAACGGTTCAGGCAAGTCAACAATATTATCCAACATCATACTCAATGGAATAGAGGCAGGACATAGGACATTTGTATATTCAGGAGAACTACCCAAGGAAGATTTCAAGGAGTGGATGGATTTACAGCTTTCAGGGTCCAAATATCTGACTTCCTATGATTGCCCAGTAAAAAAACAGAATATACCTATACCTGATTCAAAATACTATAACTACCTGGATGCATTCTATCAGGACATGATTTACCTGTTTGACACCGAGGATTATGCAACAGACAACAACATCATATCAGCTATGGAGTATATGGCAAAGAGAGAAGGAATCAATGTATTTGTAGTTGACAATATGCTAACCATGAACATCACAGGACAAGGTGACAATAACGAGAAACAGGCAAAGTTGATAATCAAATTAAAAGCATTTGCCAGAAGATTCAACGCAGTGGTGCATCTAGTGGCACACCCAAGAAAGCCAGCATTAGGACAGAAAAGGGTTGACAAGTATTCAGTATCAGGTACAGCCAATATAACAGACCTTGCAGATAGGGTTATAGGCTTTCACAGACTTACAGCAGAAGAGAAACAGACACCAGAATACATGGGATATAACAATGTGATGATAATATTCAAGGATAGAAAATACGGAATATTCGACCAGGAAATATTATTCAAATTCGACTTCTTTAGTAAGAGGTATTACACCAATGACCTTGAGAGGAACAAGAAATATTCATGGGTCAAGCAGATGAGCAAAGACGAGGGAATCCCGGAAGGATTCCAGATAACCACAAGTGAGGATTGCCCATTCTAGGAGGGATGAAATGACAGTTGCAGAGGCTAAAAGAGAATATAACAACCAACTTGAAAGATATTACAAGGCAGAAAACTTTTTCAACAGTGACATCCCACAGGAGGAAAAGGAGAAATTCCTTCCAGACTTCCAAAAGTTGTTAAAAGGGTTAAGCCAGTTGCTAAGAAAAATAGGAGTATACACACACAAAGAGGTAATGGAGGGATTCGATGAATGATAAAGATATGATGCTTGAATCAGTTGACATTATAAGGACGGTATCAGACCACCAGACAGGATTTAGAAAGATATTAGGGGTATTGCTCAACAGGGTTTCGTATCTCTATTACAAGCTAATATAGGAGGCCACTCAATGAACATAAAGGCAGAATTATACAACGATCACTTCCAGAATTTTAAGCGTTACAACATACCAAGGGCACAGTTAGTAATTGCAGACATACCCTATAATCTAGGGAAAAACGCATATGCCAGCAGTACAGAATGGTACATTGACGGAGACAACAAGAATGGTGAAAGCAACAAGGCAGGAAAGCAATTTTTCAACACTGATTCAAACTTCAACATAGCTGAATATATGCACTTTTGCAACAAGCTATTGATAAGAGAGCCAAAGGAGAGGGGAAAAGCACCAGCAATGATTGTCTTTTGTGCTTTTGAGCAAATGCAGATGGTTATTGATTATGGTAAAAAATACGGATTTGAGAACTCCTACCCATTGTTTTTTATCAAGAACTATTCATCCCAGGTACTAAAAGCAAATATGAGGATAGTCGGAGCAACAGAACATGCAGTTGTTTTATACAGAGATAAGCTACCCAAGTTTAATAATAACGGGAAAATGATATTCAACTGGATGGAGTGGGCCAAAGATAACGATACGCCAAAGATACACCCAACACAAAAACCAATTCCAGTATTAAAAAAGCTGATAGGGATATTCACTGACGAAGGGGATGTTGTTATTGATCCAGTGGCAGGAAGTGGAACAACCATAAAGGCTGCTGCTGAAATGAACAGAAACGCTTATGGATTCGAGATTGACAAGAAGTTTTATAAATTGGCACAAGAAAAAATGATTAGTAGTATTCAAATGAGATTTTTATTCGGACAAGAAAGCATAGGTTAGGAGGTGCTTATGAAGATACATCCATTCAGAATAATATCATTATGGCTACTTACAATCCTGATAACGATACAAGTGACATTGATTGTTGAAGGTGACAAGGTGGATGAAGTCATAGAGGTAGTGGAAGTTGAATATATCGTATTGACACAGGAAGAATACGAAGAGGAGTACAACATCCAGGAAGTCATAGAGATGGAATCCATCGGTGAATTTAATGTATCAGCCTATTGTCCATGTGAGTTATGTTGTGGCCCTTATGCAGATGGCATCACCTCAAGCGGTGAGAGAGCCACAGAGGGCATTACAATAGCAGCAGACCCAAATGTATTACCAGAGGGGACAAAAGTCTATATAGAGGGAATAGGTACAAGGATAGTCCAGGATACAGGCGGAGCAATCAAGGGAAACAAGCTAGATGTTTTCTTTTCACAACATTCTGATGCCCTAGCTTTCGGGAGACAAAACTTAGAGGTGTTTATATATGAATAAATATTATAGAAAATATATCGAGAGAAAATGCAAACAATGCGGTGAAAACTATTTGATAAGAGAAGACATTAAGGCAAGTAAATATTGTTCAAGGCAATGTGCTGGATTAAGTAGATCCAAGAAACCTATTACATGTGTTCAGTGTGGAATTGAATTTATACCTAGAAGAAAGACAACTAAATTTTGTTCAACAGGGTGTGCAGCGAAGAATAGAACAAATCCAAAAACAAAAACACTCTTGAATACAAACATAATAATCAGTTGCGATCAATGCGGTATAAAATTTAAGCGTTATTTTAACAAATTAAAAGAAAACAATTTCTGCTCAGTAAAATGTAATGGAGATTGGATGTCGGAAAATAAGATAGGGCAGAATGCCTTCCGCTGGAAAGGCGGGGTATACCACCAAAACAATAAATATATCCATTTAAAACAAGAAGATGGAACATATAAACAAGAGCACAGAATAATTATGGAAAAATATCTAGGCAGAGAATTAGATAGCGATGAAATAGTACACCACATTGACGGTGATGGTAAAAACAACAAACTAGAGAATTTAAAATTAATGAATAGAGAGAGCCACGCAAGGTTGCACACTACAGAAAGGTGGGAGCAAGGAATCTTTTATGGAGATTAAATTTCGGTAGGCAATATTTAGAGGTATTCAAGGAGGTGGATTGATGGCTGAAAAAATATTGTCACAAGAATATATTGACAAAACATACACCGTAAATAGACACCTGGCAATGACTAACAACTACTATAAGGTAAGGTACGAAGCTTACAGGGAGGCCCTAAGAGAGGTGATTGATGTTTCTCCTGACCCATTTGCAACAAGGATTGCAGAAGATGCCTTGAAACTGGAAAAGCAGAAGTCGGAAGATGCACCTTGTGAGACTTGCTTGACTGTTACGATTGAAAATGAATATGTTTACTGTCCTATGTGTGGAAGAGCCAGGAGGTGACAGATGCAGGACTTAATCCAAGAGATGAACAAAATCAGACAGGAGCTTAATCAAGCAATACACATACTAAAGAAGAGAGGACAAGACAAAGCCAAGGCAGAGCATGACTACAGGGTTGCACTGGCAAAGGAGATACTCATACAACGAGATGCAGGGCAGCCAGTGACAATCATAAGCGACATATGCAGGGGTGACAAGGCAATAGCAAAGTTAAAGCTTGAAAGGGACATTGCCAACACATTATATGAGACAGCACTTGAGAAGATACGCATTAGCAAGATGGAGCTTAATATTTTGGATAATCAGCTTAGGAGTGAGTGGAAGTCACCAGATTAGAAAAAGGAGTTGGTAATTAGTGGAACATAAATTTGTTTGTCCTAGATGCAATACAAGAATTATGTATCTTGAAAAACAATGTCATTTCTGTGACAATGACATACCTGAAAGAATGTGGAAAAACTTTATAGAAAGGTTGTTTAATTTACCGGATAATTTATTGGAACAAGAACCATATAATACGGAATGGCAAGTTTACTATAATATTTGGCAAAAAATGAAAGGAGATGGTAATTAGTGGACGTATCAAGATTCTATTATGTATTAGCTGAAAAGGACCAATCATTCAATAGCTTTATGAAATTCCAGAGGTTCATGTTTGACAATTACAAATTGATCAACACCATCAAAGAGGAATCCGACAGAGAAGCATTTGAACACCATTTCCACAAGATTCCAGAATACACATTTAATATATTCTCAAAATTGGAGTATAGCCTACTCAATAGTATAGCAACAGCAGACCTTGCAATATCAAATATTGGAAAGAGGTTACAAGAGTACAAGGAGGGTGAAGATGAACGATAAAGACAAAAGACACTCCGGCATTAACGCATATGGAAGCGATCGAGGAAGCCAAAAAGGTACTAGGTGAGGAGGGATAGCGGTGGAAGATCGCAATGGTTTAATAGAATTGGTAGACGAAGAAAAGGCGAAAGAAATAGGAGAGGCGCTGATTCCGATATTTGAAAAGTATTTACCAATATTTAAGAAACTGATAGAAGATTTTGAAGAATATAAAGGAGGAATAATCAATGAATCTAACAATTATTAGTGGCAGGACTACCAAGGATATTGAACTGAAATACTTACCCAATGGTGGCACAGCAGTTGCCAATTTTACACTGGCAGTTGATCGTGACTACTCCAAGGAGAAAAAAGCTGAAATGGAATCACAGAATAAGCCAACAGTTGACTTTATCAATGTAGTTGCATTCGGTAAGACAGCTGAATTTGTGGCAAATTACCTGCAAAAGGGCAAAAGGGTAGCGGTGCAGGGCAGGATTGAGACAGGGAGCTACACCAACAAAGATGGTCACAAGGTCTACACTACAACGATAAATGCCAACAATGTTGAGATTATAGACTGGCCAGACAAACAAGAAGTGCCAGAAGGATTCACACCAGCCGATAATCAGGATGTACCATTTTAAGGAGGGGGTAAGTTGAATTTATGGATAGTGGCAATTTACAGGGATAATGGCGATGAAAACGAATTTTATTTTGAAACATTGCCAACCAAACAACACGCAGTTGAATTATATGAGGAATTAAAGTCAGATATAAAAGAACAGTGCGATGACATAGGATTCACAGGTGATGAAGGTGTTTATATTGCAAAGGTCACAAATGCATTATTGGCAGTAACAGAGACAGATGAAGAAGAAACATCATTTCATTTTAAATGGGAGGAATTTAAAGAAGAACACAACGGATTCTATTTAACTAAAGATGCTTATATGAGGCTGATGAAATCCAGGGGGACAATGAAATGCGACTATTGCAAAGGCATTGATGAAAGTACAAAGAAAAGCCCAAGAAGAAAATACAAATTTTGTCCAATGTGTGGGAGGTTGAGAGATGAATAAATTAGATAAACTTATTAAATGGCAATTTGAAAGTCACATCAATATGACTAACGAACACGCATTAATGGAAGTGTCAACATACAAAAACATCCCGATAAGAAGGGAAACACATACTAAATATAGAAATGGCAACCCAGGGAAAAGTGAGGTTATATATTGGACTCCCGAAAATCCAAAAAATTATAACACACTTGAGGAATTATTAAGATATATAAACATGCGAGGCGATAGAAATGAGTGTAGATAAAGAGTATGGCAAATATTATATCGAATGCGACACTTGCGGGAATTACATCCCAGGATTCAAAGATTTTCAAGATGCTTTAGACTACATGAAACAATCAAAATGGACCACTAAAAAAGTAATGGGAGAGTGGGAACATTATTGTGTAGAATGCAATGGGACAATCAAATATGAATAAAAAAATAGTAGCAGCAGTATTAGAACGAAGCCAGGGATATTGTGAGGTATGCGGTAGAGCAGGAGTAGAATTACATCATATCCTTGGAGGCAATGGTAGGAGAAGACAACAGGAGCGCACAGAAACGGTTATAGCCTTGTGTTATCACTGTCACAGAGGTAATCATGGGGTGCATGGTAAAAATGGCTTAGAACTCAATCTAAGGCTTAAAAGAGGGTTACAAGATCATTACTACAAGCAAGGGATGGGTGAGGACAAGGTGAGAGAGTTGATGGGAGGGAAATTATATTGATAAATAAGCTAAAGAGATTACTAAGACCTACAATGCGGATAAAGCACGAAGGACAAGGACCGACATACGCAAACGAGAATGCTGCAGGGTTGGACATAAGGGCGGCAAATGAAAATCCTATAATGATTCAGCCTGGAGAGTGGGCCGACATACCGACAGAGTTAGCAGTGGAGATTCCAGAGGGGTACTTTGGGATGGTGGTCCCAAGGTCAGGCTTAGGATTCAAGTACAGATTAACATTGATAAATGATGTTGGTATCATAGACAGTGATTACAGGGGAAATATAGGCATCAGGCTTTTAAATGAGGGTACAGAGCCTTACATGGTATTAGGCGGTGAAAGGGTGGCACAGATGATTATAACACCTTACACGCAGGTTAGGCTTGTTAGAGTGGCAAGTCTGACAGACAGTGAGAGAGGGAGCAAGGGATTCGGTTCAACAGGGAGGGTGTAAATGAAGATAATCATACCAGGTGAGATGCCGGGAATGAACGAAATTATAGATGCAGCTAAAAAGGGGAGAAAAGGTTATCAACCTTATGCAGTAATGAAAAAGGAAAATACTAATATTGTCACTTGGGTAGCAAAGAAGGTTCCTAAAAAGAAAAGGGTGCATCTTGATATAACTTGGATAGCTAAGGATAAAAGAAGGGACCCAGACAACATTGCTGCAGCAGTTAAATTTATATGGGATGGATTGGTTGAAGCAGGTGTAATAAAAAATGATGGATGGAATGAAAATGCAGGTTGGAGCAATACATTTAAAGTTGATAAGAAGAATCCGAGGATAGAGGTAAATATTCAGGAGGTGGATTGATGAAAAAGAGAAAATGGACAGAAGAAGAAGTTGATTATCTTCTTGCCAATTATAGAAAAATGACATATGAGAAAATTGGACTAAACCTTGATAGGACCAAAAGCTCAGTAGACATAAAGATTCAGAGCCTAAAGAAGAAAGACCCTGATTTTTTACCAAAACACAAACAGACTAAGAGGCAATGGCAAGACTCAGAGGTCGAGTTTATAAAATTAAACCTGGGTAAACTTACAAATGCGGAAATTTCATTGAGGTTAAAAAGGACCCACGCTTCAGTGCAAACCAAGATTGTTTACTTGAGGAATACTTACCCTGAATTAAAAGAGATTGAGAGGCCCAGGGATATCCCGGTCAAAAAAGAAATAGTGACAGGGGAAATTGCTGACATGGGCATTTGCCCACATTGCAAAAGCAAACGGATAAACGAAGTTGAAAATGTGATAGATGGTGCTAGGTTTTATTGCATAAACTGCTTGAGTGAGTTTAGCCGCTATGGGAACCCGGTTAAGCCAATATTATAGGGAGGGATTCTGTGACAGTTTTATTAATAGAATTTGATAATTTTAGGGATAAAATAAGAATCACCAAGGAATATTTTCGTCAGGGCAAAATAGAGATATTGGAGAATCGCTATATATACATTGAAATGGTAGGTGCATATGAATAAAGAGAGACTGAAAGAATATAAATGGATTATGGAAAATATTCAGGAGTTAGAGGATAGGCTTTTAGAATTAGACACTACACTTCAAAAGATAACATCATCAATGGGAGATGACAGGGTACAGACAACACCTGATCCTGACAAGTGGACTGACCTACTACATCAGAAAATGCAAGTACAAAAGAAAATCAACAAGGAGCTTGAGAAAGCCTACAAGGAAATGGGATATATCGAGGATGCAATATCTAAGCTACCAGAGAGAGAAAAAAGACTTATGAGGTTAAGATACATAAAGGGCCTTACATGGGAGGAAGTGGCGGTTGAGATGGGCCAAACATGGCAACATATGCACAGAATCCATGCTAAATGTTTAGAAAGTTTATAAATAATCAGAAAACTTTACAAATGTGATAGAATGCGACTATTTACATGTGTTATAGTGTAGTCAGTAGAAATATAAACAAACAAAGGTTCATCTTTATATACCTCCTTTCTAGGGAGCTTGTCACTGGGGCAGGCTCCTTTAGTATGTCCAAAATATGAACTGGTAAGAAATACTTACGAGTTGGAAGGTGGAGATTCTATCAGAACAGACCATCTGAAAGTCAAGAAGATAAGAAGGGGTTACATAGTGGTAAACACGCACACAGGACAGCACACGCACATGAGAAGTCAATATGGGTGCTATTGTGTCATTAAATTTATTCAGGAGGGCATTGAGCCGATTAACAGCTATCTCAAGGAATCAGTGAGAAGGCTAACAATGGATAAGAGGGAGTATAAAGACAGGTATATCAACATACAGAAAGGGGCGGTGAAGTGAATGAAGAATACATAATTCTAGAATGTAACAAATGTAAATTATCATTTATCATCCCAGCAGATGGAATCAGAAAGGCTGAGGTCATGGGTAATTACTTTGCTTGTCCCTTATGTCATGGTGGAGTTAGTAAGGTTGGAGCATACGAGGATTTAAGGGAATGCATGGAGAAAGTCAATACATATGAGAGGGTCAATGGTAGGGTGAGGCAGACAAGATATAAGTAGGAGGTGAGCATTGTGAATGATAAGCAATTAAATAAGCTGCAAGGGATTAGTTTCTATAACAATGCTTGCTTTAAGTCAAACAATTACAGATTGCTAGATGATCCAATTAGCAACATAATTGACAGCATCGCGGTATTGTTAGGAGACTACAATATCTATAGAAAAAAAGCAGCTGTACTATTGTTGAAATCATTATTGAGGGAGGAATTTTTAAAATACCTACTAAGCGACAATGATTTATTTGTGGTGGATAGGAATGATTACAGGGTAAGGCAATGGAGAAAAAATGTATTGTCCAGGGGTGTGTGTGAAATATGTGGTAAGACCGAGAATTTAGAGGCTCATCACATAGTAAAATGGGCGGATTATCCTAAAGGCAGAGTTGATTTAAACAATGGTCAATGCTTGTGTTCGGATTGCCATATAAATGAGCATGCGCACGATAATGTTGTTCATATGATGAGGGGGATGAAGAAATGGAAAAACTAACCCTCAAGCAAGAAAAATTTGTACAAGAGTTAATAAGTGGAAAATCACAGAGGGAGGCTTACAGAATAGCTTACCCTTCAAGCAAAAAATGGAAAGACGAGAATGTTGATAGTCAAGCAAGTAATATGTTAAAAATACCCAAGGTTTTCACAAGGTATCAAGCACTACAAAGTAGGTTAAAAAAAGAAGCAGAAGATGAGGGTATAGTCAGTGGAAAGAGGGTCCTTAAAGAGCTTGCAAAGATAGGATTTGCAGACATAGGAAACTATCTTGAGTACAGACCTGAAAAGACTATTGTTGACTATGATGAAGATGGAAAGCCAATCATAGGCTATCAAACAATCATCGAGGTACTTGAGAGCAAGGGAGTAGATACAAGCGCAATACAAGAAGTATCTATCACTGACAAGGGTACATTCAAGTTTAAGCTATACGATAAGCAGAGAGCTCTTGAACTCATAGGCAAAAATATAGGGATGTTTACTGACAAGGTAGAGCACAGCGGAAGGATAGAGGGCTGTAATCCATTCGAGGGACTGACAACAGCAGAGCTTAAGAAGTTGATCCAGAAATGATGGATATAGATACAATCAAAAAAGGTGCAAGGATGGAACTCGCAAGACGTGAGTTTTTTTATTTTTGCAATCTATTAGCTGATGACTTCTACCTTGAAGATAGAGAATACCTAGTCAATACTTGCAACGAGCTTCAAGACTTCCTTGATTCAGACGATGATGTAATGATTCTTAATGCCCCTCCCAGACATGGCAAGAGTAGAACTGCAGTTATGCTTTCCCAATGGATTCTAGGCAGGGACAAGACAAAGAAGATCATGACAGGGTCCTATAATGAAACACTATCCACCAATTTTTCAAAGAATGTCAGAAATGGCATCCAGGAGGAAAAGGCGGACGAGGACAGGATTGTCTACACCGACATATTCCCAGGGGTGAGAATCAAGCGTGGGGATGGCGCTATGAATCTGTGGAGCCTTGAGGGTGGATATAACAACTATCTCGCAACATCACCAACAGGAACAGCGACAGGCTTTGGTGCTGATGTAATTATCATTGACGACCTTATAAAGTTATCAAGTGAGGCATACAATGCGAATGTCCTCAACAACCACTGGACATGGTTTACCGATACAATGCTTTCAAGACTTGAGGAAGGCGGAAAGATAATAATCATCATGACAAGATGGTCCACTAAGGATTTAGCAGGTAGGGCGCTTGAATGGTGCAAGGCTGAGAAAAAGAAATACAGGCACGTAAGCCTTAAGGCACATTTAGGAGAGGGCAGAATGCTATGTCCTGAGGTGCTAAGCTATAAAGGTTACAGGTCAAAAGCTTCAGCAATGAGCCCTGAGATTGTAAGGGCAAACTATGACCAGGAGCCAGTGGATATACGAGGCAAGCTATACAGTAGCTTTAAGACATATAAGGACATACCAAAAGACGAGGAAGGGAATCCTCTATTTGAGGGGATTTATTCATATACAGATACAGCAGACGAGGGAAGCGACTTCCTTTGTACGATTGTGTTTGGAGTATATAACATGGAAGCCTATATCATTGACATATACTACACGCAAAAGCCGATGGAGGAAACAGAGGTCGAGGTCGCTAAGAGGCTTTATGAGCATGAGGTTAACATCGCTTATGTCGAGTCAAACAATGGCGGTCGAGGATTTGCAAGACAGGTTGAAAGCCATCTATTGAACAAGTACAAGACCAACAAGACAAAGGTGATATGGTTCCACCAGTCGCAGAACAAGAAGGCAAGGATATTATCCAATGCCAGCTGGGTTATGGAACACATATACTACCCTGTTAATTGGATTGACAGATGGCCAGAGTATTTCAAGGCTATGAACGAGTACCAGAAAGAGGGCAAGAATCCACACGATGATGCTCCGGATGCTACAACGGGGGTATGTGAGGTTGTCTTAAATAAGATTAGTATCAGGAAACGCAGCTATTCAGGGAAGGGGGCAAGGAGTTAATGGACTATAACGAGCTATTAAAGGCAGAGCTTGAAGGGGTGTATGGCGACCAGCTTCAAAGGGTAAGTGAGATTAACAGGATGTATGCCATATACTCAGGTGGCCAGAAGTGGAGCGTATTAAGTGATTTGGACTATGTCCCCACTCAGAAGGTGACAAACTACATCAAGAAGATTGTAAACACTAGGGCAAGGTTCATGTTTGGCAAGGAGCCATACTTTGACATAAGGAGCATATACGAGGATGAGAAGGGATCAACTACCTATCAGGATCAGGCACAGGAGAAGGAGGACCTTCTACACAAAATACTTGATGATAACAAATTCCATGCAAAGCTTCTAAAGGCAAGGAAGGATTGTTCAATAGGTGGCAAGGTCGCAATAAAGCTTTGGGGACACAAGGAACAGGGTGTCAGGATTATATTCTCGCCGGCACAGGAGTTTTTCCCACAATATAACATTGACGATGTGGACCAGCTGGAAAAGGTGGTCTTTCTTTATGCCATGAATAATGAGCAGGAGGCAGAGAATCAACGTATAAAGAAGCAGGTGTGGGAATTGGTCACAAGTGAGGCAGGAAAGAGCAGATGCATCCTAAACGAGAGTACCCACAATGGCAAGGGTGAGACGCTGAGCGTTGAATATCAGGACTATAATACTGAACTTGATTTCATCCCGGTTATTATCATACAAAACGGAGGACTTACAGGGGAGACAGAGGGAGTATCTGATGTTGCTGAGTTGTGGCCCAATCAGGATGCATACAACAAGCTTACAAGCGATGACATAGACGCTTTAAAGTTTCAAATGTTTGGCCAGGATGTAGTGACTGATGCAGACGAGCAGAGCCTTAAGGATATAAAGATTGCACCAGGGGCCATGATAGACCTACAGACCGATGTGAGACAAGGGTCAGAGGGCAGACAGGCAAGGATGGAGAGGCTTGAATCTGGATTCTCCTACAAAGCCAAATTTGAGGACACAATCGGCAGGATTAAGAATGATATGTATGACCTGATGGATGTACCCAATGTGTCCCTTGAGGAGCTTAAGGGCGTAATACAATCAGGCAAGAGTATGAAGGCCCTATATTGGGGACTTAAGGCAGTTTGTGAAGAGGACTTCTCAGAGTGGGGACCTGCACTGAGACAGATGGTTGAATATATCTTCAAGATGGTTGATGCCTATAACGTATATGGAGCAAGACAGATTGCAGGCTATGAGACTACAACAAACATAGAACTTACATTCCCACTGCAAGAGGATGAGGATATAGAGAAGGGCATTGATATGCAGGAGGTAGTCGCTGAGGTCAGAAGCAGGTCAAGCTATATGAAGAAGTGGGGCGGAGATATTGATATTGATACCGAACTTGAGCAGATTCAGAGAGAAAAGGCCATGCTTCAGGATTCATATACCCAGGATTTAAACCTTGATATTGGAGAAGGTATTGTCCCATTGGAAGAGTAGGTGATAAGGCTTGAACGAATACGAGAGAATATCCAGACAGACCAGGCAAAACGTTTCAAGGCTTACATTGGCCCAACAGAGGGATGTGTTGAGATTATATGATGATTCCATCCAGTCACTGGCTGAAAGGGCTAAAAAGGCAGGAGACAGGACCCTCAGTAAAAGGTGGCTGATGGACTACCAGAAGGAATTGACAAGGGTGAGGGCTGAACTGGCCAGAGAGTTGAACAAGAGTGTCAGAGACTACACCACAAGGGCAGCACAAGAGGCCGCCAAGGGACAAGGCAAGCTATTGTCAATGATGTTTGAGAGAGCAGAGCTTGATGTTGGCGACCACTTCACAACTGCATTGTCACAGGTACAGAAAAATGTTGTGGCTGATATTGTCTCAGGCGGACTATACAAGGACAACAAGACCTTATCAAATAGGATATGGCAGGCAACAGGGGACAATAAGAAGGATATTGAGACAATCATAGCCCAGGGTATCACTGAAAAGAAATCCGCCACCAAACTGGCAGAGGACCTTGAGCAATTTGTTAAGCCGGCAGCGGAAAGGCCCTCTAATTGGGGTAAGGCTTACCCAATGCTTGCATATAAGAATATTGACTACAACGCAATGAGACTTGCAAGGACCAGCATCAATCATGCCTATCAGAATGCGACCATCCAATCATCCGGTATGAATCCATTTGTCGAAGGGATAGAGTGGCAGAGTGCTTTAATACATGGCAGGACTTGTCAGATTTGCATTGACAGGCATGGGGTGATATACCCAAAGGATGATGTACCCTTAGATCATCCAAATGGACTTTGCTCAATGTTGCCTTATATACCTAAGTCTCTTGATGAGGTGGCTGAGGAACTTAACAGCTGGATATATGGCGAAGAAAACCCAATGCTTGACCAATGGTACAAGGAGTATGGCGAATATTTTGCTACAAAACCACTCTAGAGGGTAAAAAGCATATGAGGAGGTGGGCCTATGAATAAAAAGAACCTTGTTAACGAAGCTGAAAAGATTATGGAGGCCGAGGACATAAGACACGCTCTAAGGGATTTAAGGGAATACTTAATGGAAGAGGTAGCCTTGACAGCAGAGGCCATGTATAAGAGCCTACTAGATGCCTCTATGGATGAGGAAAGGGCCCACGATATAGTCAAGTCTTATGTAATTGATATGTGTCGCTTAAGATGGCAACCTGGGGAGCCTGATTATTTCTATGATGACTTTGTGGATTTTGAGGATGATGACTTATAAAACTTAATACAGGAGGTGAACAAGTGAAATAGACTTATTCATACTTATTACATGACCACTCGAAAGGGTGGTTTTTTCATGCCCTGAATAAGGCTTTAAACTGTTCAAATACGTAGGTCATGACGATACATTGACAAATCACGTGAGGCGACCACGAATAAAAGCGTAGATATAGGAGGGAATTATGAATAGAGAATTTCTTAAAGGTTTAGGACTTGAGGATGAAGCCATTGAAAAGATAATGGCAGAGAACGGAAGAGACATTGAAAAGTTTAAAAGTGACGTAAAGGCCAAGGAAACAGAGCTTGCAAGCGCAAAGAAGCAACTTGTTGATGCCAACAAGGAAATAGAATCCTTCAAAGAGATGGATGTTGAAGCCATCAAAAAGGCTGCTGATGATTATAAGACAAAGTACGAGCAGGCTGAGAAGGATGCACAGGCCCAAATTGAGGCCCTTAAGCTTGAGCATAGCATTGAGAGCGCACTGAGGGGAGCCAAGAATATAAAGGCGGCCAAGGCGCTACTTGACATGGAAAGCTTAAAGACAAGCAAGAACATTGACAAGGATATGGAGGCGGCCATCACAGCACTAAAGGAATCCGACCCGTATCTGTTTGAGGAGACACCACCACCAGGAACAGGCGGAAGCTTGGGAGGCGGTGCCAGGAAGAAGGGACAGGCTATCACAAAGGAAGAGTTTAACAAAATGGGTTACACAGAAAGAAACAAGCTCTTCACAGAGAACCCTAACCTATACAACGAGTTAAAAGGATAATAAAGGAGAGATGAAAATGACAAAATCAATATTTTCAATGCCACTTAATCTACAGTTTCACGCATCAGGAGAAACAAAACTGACAAACATGGTAAACCCTGAGGTTATGGCTGACATGATTTCAGCTGCTCTACCTACTAAGTTGAGATTTGCACCACTTGCAAATGTTGACACAACTCTAGTGGGACAGGCTGGCGACACAATTACCATTCCACAATTCAAGTACATCGGTGAAGCTGATGACCTTACTGAGGGAGTAGCAATGGGAACAGTTGTTCTTGAGACTACTACTGCAACTGCAACCATAAAAGAGGCAGGTAAAGCGGTAGAGATTACCGACAAGGCTGTTAACTCTGGATATGGCGACCCAATCGGAGAGGCTAACACACAAATAATCAAATCCATAAATGACAAGGTAGACAGTGATTGTCTGGCTGCTCTTGGAGAGGCAACCCTTGAATATGACGGTAGTGCTGCTGTAATTGGATACGATCCAATCGTCAACGCTGTTGATAAATTCGAGGAAGAGGATGATGAGCCTAAGATACTGCTTATCCACCCACTACAAAAGGGAACCCTAAGAAAAGACCAGGACTTCATCGACAACGTACCTAACGCATTTATGTCCGGAGTTATTGGCGAGATTGCAGGATGCCAGGTTGTGGCAGCTAGTAAAATCAAGAAGAATCCAGTATATACCATTACTGCTGACGAGTCTCTTGACGCTGAAAAAACTTACTACACAGAAGCAGCGGGAGTATATACAGCGGTTGAGACTCCTGATGTTGGCGACATAGCGACTTACTATGAGGTAACAAGCCATGTTTATGACAACTTTGTTGTTAAGCCTGGATCACTTGCTATCTACCTGAAGGAAAGAGCAAACATTGAGGATGACAGAGACATCCTTAAGAGGACAACTGTTATAGCTGCATCAGAATACTATGTTGCAGAATTGGCAGACGATAGCAAAGTTGTAAAACTTAAGACAAAAGCATAGACGGGGGATTTCCTCCGTCTTTTCTTTTATAGGAAAGAGGTGAATCAATGCTACTAAGGAGATACCACCAGAAACAAGAGGAAGCAAAGAAACCACTTAAGGTTGAGGTTGAAATCAAGCCTGAGCCTGTTGAGGTGATTGAGGAAGTAGTTGAGCAGAAGGACCTTGAGCAATTCACCGTTCTTGAGCTTAAGGATATGGCAAAGGAAGAGGGTATTGAGGGTTACAGCTCAATGAGAAAGGCAGAGCTTATTGAAGCCTTAAGGGGTGAGTAGTATGGACTTGATGGATATAAGAGACAAGCTTGATGAGGACAATTACCCATACTATACAGACCAATACCTCGCTAGCAGGTTGGAAGGTGTTGTTGATGAGGATGGTTACAGGGCGCTTATAAGGGAACTGCTCCTTAAAAAGGCGGACATCCCGGCTATAAAGCTTGGGGATGTGGAGATTCCTTCACCTAAAAACCATTTTATGACCCTTGCATTCCAGTATAGGCAGAGCATGACCGCAACGGTGGTGAGAGCTGATGGTAGGGAGTGATTACTACAAGAAATATATTGATGACATGATAGCCCACAATCCAACAACCATCACTATACAGCGCACAGAGGAACAGGGTAATGGCTATGGTGGAACAATCACTGTTGAGCTTGACCCATTTGACCTGTCTGTGATGATTTACAAGAAACGGTCAAACAGGGAAATCATTGACACTTCAGGGATGATTGTAGGTTATGCAGCAGGTGGGGTGTGGAAGCTATTAGCCAGTGGAGATGCAGACATCAAGCGTGGAGACACATTCACAACTGATGGGATTGACTTCAAGGTTGCTTTTGTCAACAACTTCTATGACATATGTAAGCAGGTTGAGTTGGAGGCTGTTTCATATGTTTAGGCATAACAAGACCAAGTCAACATTCTCAGCTGCTAAGACCTACATGAAGGCACAGGCGGCCCTTGGATTGTTCGCAGATACAGCGGCCAAGAAGATGGAAGCTGATGCCAAGAGAAACGCACCATGGACAGATAGGACATCCAATGCCAGAAACTCAATCCAGGGTAGCTTTGGATGGAAGAACAGAAAGCTTGTAATTACCCTATCTGGCAACATGGATTATTCCGTATGGCTTGAACTGGCCAATGACAAGAGGTATGCGATACTCTACCCGACCATACAAAAGAATGCCCCTGAGGTGCTAAGGGCTTACAAGAAGGTGATTTGATATGTGGAAAACCGTATATGATAAATTAAAGGAACATAGTCTAAACCCTTATCCTCCTGGTATCCATACAGGGGAATGCACTACCAGGTATTGTGTGGTAATTGAGGGGAATCAGATACCATCTGTTGGGAGCAACAGGACGGGGCAGAGGGTCCTTGACGTGATCGCATATATACCAGCCAGTGACTACCCGGCTATGGATGTCTACAAGAAGGAGATAAAGGCGGCCCTTAAGGAGATTCAAGCCCTAAGGTGTACAGGCTTTGAGACACCACCCATTCCAGAGGATGAGAAAAAGGCTTTTTCATCGTCCATCGAATACACGATATTAAAGAAATTGGAGGGATAAATTATGACAGTACCTAATGAATTTGCATTGGCAAACATTGCAAGAGTTGACATTGTAACAGAAGAAGATACCCCGGTAACCTATACCCTGACCGATGTGGCAACAGAGGCTGATGTTGTGGCCTTTACATCCGCAGGACAGGAGCAGGAGCTGAGGGTAAAAAACGTAATAAAGGCACAGAACAACACAGAGGATATAGTAAAGGGCTATGATATAAGCTTGACACAAGCTACTTTCATACCTGAGATACTGGCCCTTGTTGATGGCGGTACATGGGATGAGGTTACTGAGAAGTATTCAGCGCCTGTTGTTGGAACGCCAGTTGCAAGGACAGCATTCACCATGGATGTTTACACCGAGCAGAAGGATGGAGATGGAAGTACCACTGGGTATGTAAAATTCTCATACAAGAACTGTAAGGGTAGACCAGTTAACTACAGCGTGGTAGATGGAGGATTCTTCTCACCACAGATGCAGATCAGAAGTAGAAGCAAGTTTGGAGAATCACCTGTTGAAGTTGCAATGCTAGAGACACTACCTGCTTAATTGCGGGTAGTTTTCTCTTAATCACAAACTAGGAGGATTATATGAGCAAGATTGTAGATAGATTCAAGGATTCGGCAACAGAGATTGACATCCCTGATTTTGATGGGATAGGCAATATCACCATAAAGGTACAAAGGCCACAGCTTACAAGGATGATGAGAGAGGGAAAGATTGATAATCCTCTTATGTCCATGGCAACAAAGGCGGCCCTTGGCAAAGCTGCACAACCTAACAAGGACAAGATGACCGATGAGGAGTTGGCCAAGGACTACCAGAAGTGGATTGACTTCTACTGTGAAATCTGCATGGTGGAGCCTAAGTTTGAGGAAGTGAAGGACCATATGACAGATGACCAGTTGTTGTCTGTGTATGCGTGGGCATTGGCACCGATCAGCTCCTTGCGTTCCTTTCGTCACAAAGAGAAAGATGGCGCAGATAATAATGATGGCAAAGGAGTACAGAGAAAAGCCAAGTAGCCTGATGGATATAGAGGACCCATTCACAGCCTATTGCTTTGATGAGGTCTGTTATATGTACTATGGCAAGGCCCTTGATGATAAGGGAAGGCTTAAATGGAATCTAATATCATGGGATGACAAGAAAAAGGGCAATAATGAGGATTTAATCAACTTTATTGTTAAAACCAACAAGAAATAAGGTATAATCCAATTAAAGGGGGTTATACATATGAAAAAGCTTGTACTTTTAACGTTTATGGTATTGGCATTGGTGATTTCGGGTTGCAGCGCTGCAGAAGTTGATGATTCAGTGGATGTGGCAGAGGCAGAAGAGATGCCAGAGGAAGTACCTGAGGAGCCAGAAGATGAAGGGGGAGAGTTACCCATCCACCCGGACCAGATACCATATGACATAACAATACTTGAGCCTAACAGCTCAGGCTATGTCTATATGGAGGCGACCTTCAAGAACAATTCAGACTACCCTATCACAAGGTATCACATGAAGGTACACCTGAAGGATAAGAATGACACAACATATCTATCAAGCCACAATACGGTAATGCCCGGAGAGACATCGCCAATCTTTGACAGCTTTGGGCCTGAGACTTTGGACCCGGCTGACTATGAGGTTTTAACTCTTGCAGTAAGGGCTATACTGGATAATGGTGATGAACTTGACATTGAATATGACTTTAAGCTTGGACAGGCTTATTGGGACATATACGAGAAATAAAACTTAAAATAATTAAGGCACCTATAAGGGTGTCTTTTTTAATGCCTAATTAAAGGTAGGTGAGAAAATGGCAATAGATGCAGGTAATGTTTATTCGGAATTGGTACTTGATACCACCAAATTTTATAATGGCTTGAGTAATGCAGAAAATAAGGCCAACAAGTTTGGCGACAACATGATTAGCAAGGGCAAGAAGATGGAGAGTGTGGGTAAGGGCCTTACCATGGGCTTGACTGTCCCTATTATTGGCATAGGTACAGCTGCAGCAACAACAGCCGCAGGATTTGAGGCATCCATGTCTGAGGTGGCCGCCATATCAGGAGCCACAGGGGATGATTTAAAGAGCCTTGAGGATATAGCAAGGGAAATGGGTGCCACAACAAAGTTTAGTGCTTCTGAGAGTGCTGAGGCCCTTAAATTCATGTCAATGGCAGGTTGGACAGCTGAACAATCAGTAGCAGGTCTACCGGGAGTATTGGCACTTGCAGCTGCATCCGGTGAGGACTTAGCCACGACATCGGACATAGTCACCGATGCAATGACAGCATTTGGGTTGCAGGCCGAGGAATCAGGGCATTTTGCCGATGTATTGGCCGCTGCTTCATCAAGTGCTAATACGAATGTCGGGCTTATGGGCGAAACCTTCAAGTATGCCGCACCAGTAGCCGGAGCATTGGGTTACTCAATCGAGGACACAGCCTTAGCAATAGGTCTTATGGCCAATGCAGGTATAAAAGGATCCCAGGCAGGTACAGCCCTCAGGACAATCTTCAATAAAATGTCCGGAGATATCTCAATCACCAGTGAGAAATTGGGTGAGGTTGCAATAGAGACACAAAACGCTGATGGGTCCATGCGTGACTTCAGTGATGTGCTTCAGGATATGCGCCTTGTATGGGATGATTTATCCGAGGCAGAGCAGGCACAGAATGCAAAGCTGATATTCGGCCAGGAGGCCATGAGTGGATTCCTGTCAATAATGGGTGGTAGTGATGCTGATTTTGACAAGTTGCAGGGGAATATTGAAAACTCCACTGGCAAGGCCCAGGAAATGGCAGAAGTAATGCAGGATAACCTTCAAGGTGAGATTACAAAGCTTAAGTCAGCCATGGAAGGATTAGCCATTGACTTTGGGAAGATATTGATCCCGGCACTGTCTGATGTAGTTGAGAAGATAAACGAGGGTGTAACTTGGTTTTCAGAGCTTGATGAAGAAACAAAGGAAATGATTATCACAGCTGGTAAGTTTGCCGCAGTTATAGGGCCAGTGGTCATGGTTACAGGGAAACTATCCAGAGGAATAGGTTCAACTGTTAACCTTATGAGTAAACTATCAGGTGGTGCAGGACTAGCAACAAAGGCCCTTGGAGCAGGTTCCACAGGACTTGGTGGAGTAATGGCCGGGACCCTTGGGACAATACTACCTTGGGGGATTGCCATAGCAGGAGCAGGGACCGCCGCATATGGCCTATACAAGTATTTGAACGAGGATGTAATACCAGAGGTTGACATCTTTGGCGAAACAGTTTCTGAGAACACACAGGAGGCTGTGGGAGGATTCCTTGACCTTGAAAAGGAAGGTTCAGCTGCGCTTATGGGATTAAAGGGTAGTGGTGCAAGGGTCACAAGTGAAATGTCAACTGAAATCACAGGAAACATTGGCACCATGGCAGATGAGGTTATAGGAAAACTAGAACAACAAAAGATTGATGCCATAGCTGAGATACAAGAAATGTTTGACGAGACAACAGACCTCTCAGAGGAAGAAAAAGAGGAAATGATAAGGATTGCCACTGAGAAGTATGACGAATCAATAGCCAAGACACAAGAAGGTCATGACAGGATAACCGAGATATTCGAGTTGGCAGCTGAGGAAAATAGAAAAATCACCGACAAAGAATGGATAGAAATTACAGCAATCAGGGAGAACATGAAAGAGGATGGAATTAGACTTCTATCAGAGACACAGGAAGAAAGTGAAACTATCCTTGAAAACCTGAAGGCCAATTCAGAAAGATTAACTCTTGAAATGGCATCTGAGGTCATAAAAAACAGTATTGAACAAAAAGAGAAATCAATTGAACAAGCTGAAGAAGAGTATGAAAAAAGACTCAAGTATGCTGAGGAGTTAAGAAAAGATGGTTCTGTAGAGTCTGAGGAGCTAGCAAAGAAAATTATAGAGGAAGCAGAAAGACAAAAGAAAGATGCTATTTTCCAAGCTGAGAAGATGCATCAGGGAGTATTAGACGAAGTTAAGGCACAAGGTGCAGATGTAATTGAGCAGATTGACCTTGATAATGGAGAAATAAAAACAAAATGGCAGACCTTAACAGAGTGGTTCAACGAGAATCCTATTGTTAGAAAAATCAAAACCATGGTTGAAGAGGTCAACGAAAAAAGCGGAGGGTCTGTTGGTAACTTTTCACCTGGAAGAATGCCTTTGACAGACGTATCTTCCAGACCATCGCCTTATGCAATGGGAACCGACTTCTTTGAAGGTGGAAGGGCTTGGGTTGGTGAGCATGGTCCCGAGATTGTTGAGTTGCCAAGAGGTAGTAAGATTTATAGTAATGATAAAAGCGAAAACATCACAAATCAAGGCAGAACAATAAATCAACATATAGAAATCCATTCACCTACACCATTGAGTCCAAGTGAAATAGCTCGTAAGAACCTGCAAGTATCAAGACAGTTAGCCATGGAATGGGGTGTTTGATATGGAAAGAATAACATTTATAAATAGTAAGGGCCAATCAATCGAACTTGGAAATGATGGCCCTTTTGTATTGACTAAAATAGAAGGTACAGGGGCGGTAAATATTGATATACAGAGTTCAAAATCTCCTTATCAAGATGGAATTAGCTACCACGGAAACACATTAGAACCTAGACCATTATCCATAGAGGTGATGATATTAGCCGGAACAATAGAAGAAATGATGAACCATAGAAGGACAATATCAAGAGCATTTAATCCGAAGTTAAATGAAGGAACTTTGATATATAAGATAGGTGGACTCAAAAGAGAGATTAAAGCTATATCAGAACTTGCACCAGTATTTCCAGATGCAGAAGATTTTAAAGATGTAATGCAACCTGGGTTAATTCAATTATTCGCACCTAATCCATTTTGGCTAGACGAATACGAAACATCAGAAGAAATAGTAACCTGGATAGGTGGAATGAGGTTTCCTTTGAGGTTACCAACCACATTTTCCAAAAAAGGTCCTAAAAAAATCAATATAATCAACAATGGAGATGTAGTAACACCTGTAAAGGTTGAATTTAAAGGTCCAGCAACGAACCCTAGGATAACCAATCATACTACAGGCGAATATATACAAGTAAATAGAACACTATTGCAAGATGATGTATTAGTGATTACCACGGATTTTGGCAATAAAAGAGTAGAAATAAATGAGAATAATGTATTTAATTGGATTGATTTAGGTAGTAAGTTTTGGCAATTAGAGGCAGGAGACAACATTGTTGAATATACAAGTGATGATGAAATAGAATCAGCACAAGTCAAAATATCCTATAGAAATAGATATTTAGGCATTTAGGAGGTGGATTTATGGCAGAACATTATAGATTTTTTAATTATGAGGAACCTGATTATCAAGAATACACAGCAGATGAATTTGCTGAATATTTTAGTAAATTTTTAAGCGATGGACTATACACAGAAAATGGAGAAGCAGGTTTAAGGGTTAGTGCTGAAAGTGGATTAAATATAAATATCAATACTGGTTATGCTTTTGTAAAGGGATATATGTATCATAACGATATGCCTATGACAAAAACTCTTGATAATTCAGATAGTATGCTAGATAGAATTGATAGGATAGTTTTAAGATTTGATGAAATAGCAAGAGAAATAACCGTACAAGTCAAAAAAGGTACATTTTCCAGCACACCGCAACCTCCACAAATAGAAGTAACTGACACAGTAAAGGAAATGACACTAGCACAAGTAAGAATCAAGAAGGGATCTACTAACATAAGTGCAAATGACATAATAGATGAACGATTTAAGGATACTTGTGGTCTAGTATCATCTTTGATTGGCATTCCAGCAGGTGAAATGTGGAACGTCTGGAACAATACCCTAAACAACATTGAAACTGAATGGACTAATAAGCAAGTAAATGTTCAAAGTGAATGGAACAACATAAAAGCTAACTGGGAAAATTGGTTTAATAGTAAGCAGGATATGGTAGGTGGGCTAATATTTTCCGGAACGGTTGAGCCAACGGAAGCAGTTGCAGGAGACTATTGGTTTAGGGAAGTGGATTAAATGATCATTGATATTATAGATAGACAATTCAATTTTCTAGGTCAAATAGATGAGTATGAAAGTTTTATAATGACTAAAAAATGGCATGGTGTAGGTAGTTTTGAGTTACATCTACATGAAGATAATAATTTTACAGACAAGTTAATTAAAGAAAATATTATATTTACCAATGAGAAAAAGGCTTATGTAATCCTCCACAGAGAAACAAACTCAACTGATGGCAAGTTAGTAGTTAAAGGATTGGAGTTAAAGTCTTATTTTGCAAGATGGCTAGTATTTCCTCCACAGGAGCAAGCATACAATAGGATCAATAATAATACAGAAACTATCATAAAAGAATATGTACAAGTTACACTAAATAGAAAAGGTGTTACAGATATTGTAGTTGCTCCTAATCAAAACAGAGGTGCTATAACGGTTTATCAGACCAGATACAAGAACTTAGCTGATGAATTAGAGAAACTATCTCTAGCTAGTGGTTTAGGCTGGGATATTACTCTAGACTTAGAAAATAAACAATTTATGTTTGATGTTGTGGAAAGTAAAGATAGATCGGCTAATCAGAATATACTTCCTCCAGCTATATTTTCAGTCGAATATGACAATATAGCTGAACAAACGTTAGTTGAAAGCAGGATAAATTATGCCAATACAGCAATTGTGGCAGGTCAGGGAGAAGGTGCCGACAGAACTATTAATATTGTAGGGGATAATGATAAAGGGTTAGATAGCTTTGAATTATTTGTTGATGCTAGAGACTTAGAGAATGAAACAGATTTACCAGCTAGAGGTGAGCAAAAATTATCAGAAACACAGGAGATATTAACTTTTGACAGTAGAGTTTTAACTGATAAAAACCTAGCATATGAAGAAGATTTTAAGCTTGGTGATATAGTTACTGTACAAAATAATCAATGGGGAATTACTACAGATAGAAGAATTACCGAAGTAACTGAAATATATGAGTCGACAGGATTTAGGCTTGATGTAGCTTTTGGTGAAAGTTTGCCTACCATATTAGATATAGTTAAAAAGGCGACCGATACTCCTATTGCTGAAGGTGGTAGTGAAGGAGGAACTGGTCTACCTGGTAGAGATGGTTATAGTATTGAATATCAATGGAATGGTACAGAATTAGGTGTCAAAAGAGAAGATGAAGTCAATTACCAATATCAAGATTTGAAAGGTGAAAAGGGTAGTAAAGGCGATAAAGGTGATATTGGAGAACAAGGCCCTAGAGGTTTACAAGGAGAACAAGGTCTAAAAGGAAGCCAAGGAGAAATTGGACCTAAGGGTGACAAAGGAGAACAAGGCATTCCTGGACTAGATGGGAAATCCCTTGAATTTCATTGGAACGCTACTCAATTAGGAATAAGGATAGAAGGAGAAACTTCTTATCAATATGTAAATCTCAAGGGAGAAAAAGGCGACAAAGGAGAACAAGGAGAAAGAGGACTTCAAGGAATACAAGGAGAACAGGGTATCCAAGGAGAAATTGGGCTACAAGGTGAAACTGGAAAATCTATTGAGTATAACTGGAATGGCACAAGCTTAGGTGTAAGAGTTGAAGGGGAAAGTAGTTACCAGTATGTAAATTTAAGAGGCCCGCAAGGGGCGAAGGGAGATACTGGGGAGCAAGGATTGCAAGGGCCACAAGGAGAAAAAGGAGACACTGGAGAGCAAGGTATTCAAGGTGTGGCTGGTGTAGATGGGGTATCAATCGAGTATATGTGGAATGGCACATCTTTAGGGATTAGACAAGAAGGACAAACAACATATCAATATGTAAACCTTAAAGGTGAGCAAGGTCTTAAAGGTGATACTGGTGCAAAAGGCGATAAAGGCGACCAAGGTCTCCAAGGCTTAAAAGGTGATAAAGGCGAAAAGGGCGATACTGGGGAACAAGGTATCCAAGGAATACAAGGACCAACTGGGAAAAATATTGAATTTAACTGGAATGGCACACAGTTAGGAGTTAGACAAGAAGGACAAAGCAGTTACCAGTACGTAAACCTAAAAGGAGATAAAGGAGATAAAGGAGATAAAGGTATACAAGGGGATATAGGCCCTCAAGGAGAACAAGGACTCCAAGGCGAACAAGGTATCCAAGGGCCAAAGGGTGACGATGGTTATACTCCAATAAAAGGTGTAGATTACTTTGATGGTATTGATGGTAAAGATGGCGAACAAGGAATACAAGGGCCTAAAGGTGAACAAGGCGAGCAAGGTCCTAAAGGAGATAAGGGCGACGATGGTTATACCCCCATAAAAGGTGTAGATTATTTTGACGGCGAGCAAGGCCCTAAAGGCGATAAAGGCGACAAGGGTGACAAAGGAGATACTGGAGAACAAGGACCACCAGGCGAAGCTATAGCTGATAGTATCGAATGGGCGAATATATTAAATAAACCTAGTTTAGTAACTCAAAAAATAATAACAAGTGCTACGGAACCAACGCTTAACGTTGGCGATCAATGGCACAAAGAAATATAAGGAAGGTGATATTATGGCAAATATAAGTCAAAACGTAAATATTGAAATGCTCGAAAAGTTGCCGGATGGCACATATAAGAGGAAATATCCAAAGACGAGGTCAGATAGTGGAGTAACATTTGATGAACATTTGGCAGAAAATACGACACAAGTTCATGTTAATGCTCTTGCTTCGGAAGCAGAAGCTGTTGCAGGAGAAACTAACAATAAGTTTATGACACCTTTGAGGGTTAAAGAACAAATAGCTACACACATAGTTCGAGGTTCTTTTACAGGTGACGGAATTGATGATAGGGTAATTAATGTGGGATTTGCACCTGATGCAGTGTTTATATATGGTTTTAGTAATGCCTATCCTGATTCTCGACCATATCAAGGTATTATATTACAGGACCTTCTCGGTTTATCATGGAACTACACTGGAACCATAGATACCCAAAATGGGATAGGATTAACAAGTGTAGGGTTTAGGGTTTCCAATGGGAATAGTGCTTTTAACACAAGTGGTTTTAAAGGGTATTACCTAGCTATTAAAGCATAGAAAGGGGTGTTTTTAATGATTATTAAAAAAAATGGTTTAGCTGAAACAAGGTCTGATAAACCAAATTCGGATTGGTACAATAATGGTAATTTAATTATTGACGAAACGGCAGAAGAAGGAAAACAAATGGCACAAACATATATAGAAAACTATCCTTTTGTTAATTTTGAACATGACGGTGAATTTGTCACTAAAGTTATCGTATTGGATAAGCCTGTGAAACCACCAGAAGTTGAAGGAAAAGAAATTAAACTTGTAAAAGATGAGACAGACCAATGGGTTTATATTTATGTAGATATACCAAAAACTGAAACTGAAGAGCAACAAGAAATAATTAATACGTTAGGGCAAGAGTTGGCATTACTG
>NZ_JBJXRK010000031.1:0-24312 GCF_046224405.1 Gudongella ferriphila
TTTTATCAAAAACGTCTAATTATTAATAGCCTTCCATTTTGCTTACAGCATTTGAACTTTCTAATAATACTCTATTCTTATAAACCATTCCTTTTGAGACTGTTCTGTAGATGCATCCTTTAGGAATAATACGAACCACTCAATCAACCACTTGTGTTGTTGATAGTTTCTGCCCATTTTCCTAAACCTAGATACAGTGTTCCTGTCCCTCTGTCTCTTTTATGAGAATTCAAATACATTGTCCAGGAGGCGTTATGTTAACCTTATAAAGTGTCGTATTAGTTAGCATAAATGTTGACTAGTGAACTATAAATCTAGGAACAGTCTCCAAAATGCCATCTTAAAGTAAATGCTTTTAGGAGTTTTCAAGGTCAGGTAGTATTTTCGATGGAAATCTCCATTTTATCCTTCATTTGTTTTTCAATTTCAAAAAAGTAGATATAACTACTGAGATAGCAAGTACCATAAAAATAATTCTATCATAATTTTTATCAATAAATTCAATATAAAAGGATAGGACAAAGACAATCATAACACCTATAATCCCAGTAAATATAATTAAATCATATTTATTAAATCTTTTTATCTTCTTCATGGTAATAGTGGCCATTCTATGGTTTCAACTGTATCATATAGCGCAGTATAGTCGTAATTTTCAAAAAACTCTATTGTGATTATATCTTTATAAGGATACATACCTGATCCATCCGTTGTCCTCACTGTTGTTTTTATATAGTAACATTTATCATAAGGACCATCATCACGCCAAATCTCTGCGACTCCTAAAAAAATCGTTGTTGGCAAACCACCTGGTATAGTTGCTGCAATTGCTGCTGCGATATAAGTAATTGTTTTGTAAATCTTATCATCTACTTCTACGCTTCCTTTTTTAACATAAGTTTGAGTCCACAAAGGAGTTATTCCATTTTTAAGTTCTTCTTTTGAAAACTCAGTAAACTCTAAATCTAAATCTTTCACTGAAATAAATTCACCATCGTAAATAATAGATTGAGTATTAGAATTAATGATAACATGATGAGGAATTCCATCTTCAATAGTATTCAATTCTGTTATTCCTGGAGCAATTATTTTTTCAGTAAACTCAATTTTTATATTATTTTTCTCAAAAACTCCCTGAACATAATTATCACTTGCTTTTAAAATTTCTACTCCTGAAATTGAATCAAACTCATTATAATAATCAGCAAATCCATTTGCAGCAAATATAGGTCTCCCTACATTTAGCAAAAGAATCACTGTTAAAAACAATGCTAAACCCTTTAATCCCTTATTAAATTTCATTATAATTATCCTCCTTAGATTTTAACTTAATTTTATATTTAAAATGTTCTACTATTCATTATTCCCCTTTATCTCAACTCTCCCTTCCTTTCATTATTTCAGGTACTCTTGGACTCAGAATAAAAATGCTAATCTTATATTTGGCGATCCCATTGTCTGGATATTGATGTCAATTTCCCCAGCAAAACCATAACCGCGCCCACGACCAAGGCTGACATGATAGAAATTGATATTTGGTGTTCAATGCTCCAAAATAAGGTAATTAAACCCAACAGAGTCGCCAGTATAAAACTTATTCTCCTTTTGTATTCTTTTTTTTCTGTTTGTTTCAAGGGTTTGTTGATGTCCTCCACTGGAGCAAATACAAGAATTGTTCCTGTAGCAGTAGTTGTAATAAATACTACACTAAGCAAACCCCTTACAGGCATCCTTATTAATAAGAGTGTTATGGAAATCATCACCACTGAAAGGACATAGCATCTCAATGGTGTTTTTGCATGATACCCACCTGCATATGACCTTAATGGCACAAATGCCAGTAGAAAAATGATGCTTTCAATCATCATGTTGAAAATCCAGCCTACTAAAATTGTTGTGAATATGTTTGCCAGAAGTATGAAGCTCTGATGTAGTCCGTATTCGTATAAGTCTTTATCTTCAACAGATATTATTTCACTTTGCACCATTAAATCCGCAATTTTTTTAGAAGTCATATTCTTACCTAAACTTACTTAGCTTTTCAGCATTTTCAGGCAACTTTGGTTGATGCATGACATATAAACAGGTTGTGTTTACATTCAGGGCTGTGATCATTAACGCAAGTCCTGCTAAACTTGTGCCAAGCCTTAGTAAAGTTTTTTTCATTTCACCTACCCCCTTTGAGTTTTATTTGTTTATGCTCAATATACAATACAACTGCTTCCTGTGCGGGGATATGTAACGAGATGTATGTTTTTTTGTAATGAAATGCTTTTTGCCTAAAAAAAATCAGTAAAAGAATGCTTACTTGGCTCCTTTTACTGAAGAGGTAACAATACAGTGACTTTGAATTTTTTTTCATCATACTGGATATCCATATGACCGTTGTTTCTTTCCACAGCTTCCTTAACATTCAGCAAACCTATACCGTGATTTTTTGAATCAACTTTAGTGGTTTGCAGTCTGCCATCCTTATCAAAAAGAACTGCCAAACTATCCCTGGTGACTACCTCTTGATGAAGGGGAAGGTAACCCCACGCATTAGGGACAGTGCTCCTGTCCCTCTGTCGTGTGCTCTGTCGTGTCCACTTAATTAGCTCGCCATCATCTGTGAAATTTATTGATTCTGCATAGCTAGAGCCACCTACGGTTCGGGGCCAGTGATTCATAATTATAGCTATTTAATCAATAGCCTTATTATGAATATAATAGACTTTACCCTCAACATCACATATAAAATCACCATCAAGCTTCGAATCTACTAACACATCGATAATACCAGGAATACGATAATAGTCTTTATTCAAGTCAACACTCTCAGTAATACCTCTTGAATCATGAACGTAACGTTTTCTCACTTTTTCCTCCAAATCTATTTCTATTAGAAATCCTTCTGATATCCCTTGATTTTCAGTTAAGTATGCATCTAATAACTTTTCCGTTTCTATGATATCAACATTTATTTCTTTTACCATGTTATTATCTTCACAGTAAGATACCACGAATATTAAAAAAAATGCAATTATAATAACCATTGTCCATATTTTAATATTATTCGTTTCTTCTCTGTGGTCAGTTGTTTTATTAATCTTCAACCAATTACCCCCTAAATCAAACAACCTTTTTCTTAAATGTTTCTTTTAAGGTTTTGTATCATTACTCAGTCTAGTTCCATTAAAACTATCATACTCATAGTCCAATCACACTTGAAATATTAAAATTCTATTTTTTGAGTTTCTATTTTAATAGTCGAGAATCTTGCATAATTACATTTTCGTTTGAAATAAACAAAAACACCTCAATAAGCATCAATGATGCCCGAATTTAGAAATTAAATATATAGATTTCTACGGTGTATTAAGCTATCTTAGTAACAACTGACGATTTCTTGTTTATGGCTATGGTTCCAGCTACAAGTGAAATGCAATTTAATATACAATTCATAAGAGCTTTCTTGATTCCTTTTGACCTAATTCCATATACATTCAAATTTTCTTTAAGACGTGCATTCAACCTTTCTACAGATGTTCGCTTGTTGTAAAGATTCTTCCAGGTTTTGGAGTTCCTAAGTGGATATCCATGAACTCTTGGGTTTTTCCTGTAGTTTAGCTTTAGTGTAAGCCCGTAGTTTGAAGATGAGCACCAGTTGCTGCCAAAGGGGCAATTGACATCTCCAGTCATATGTGGACATCTAAACTTCATATAAGTTGCATCCTTACCCCAGTATTTTAGATCATAACCTGCTGAGCATACTGGATGAGGTTTTTCATTAAGCCCCTCTGGAGGAGCTTTGCTGCCTCTGGGATTGTATTCAATTATGGGTGTTGCATGGTATTTGTCAGCTATGTCCCTGTAGAGATACTCATAGTCATAGCCTGAATCCATAAGGTAGTGCGAAGGATTTATCAAGCCTTCATACGAGTCAAGGAAGTCCTTTATCATGTCAGAAGCTACAGAACCATCATGAACACTTGCAGGAGTGACTTTTATTGATAAGGGTAGTTCGCTCTTTGCATCACAGATTATATGGAGCTTCCAACCAAACCATCTTATGTTGTTACCGTTGGTATCTCTTTTCATTCCCCAGTTAGGATGATTGCCATCATCCACAAGGTCTTTCCTGGGTTTTGATACTTCGTAGGAACTTAGCTTGGTGGAGTCAATGGCAACTTCAGCTCCATCAATTATTCCGGATTTCAAGGCAGAGATGACTAAGTTTTGAAACAGCCCCATCAAAGCAGGCTCTTTGGATAGTGCATCCTGAAACCTGCTAAATACAGATTCTGAAGGAGTTTTGTCCATTATGCCAAATCCACAGGCATACCTGAAAGATGGGTCGCTATCAAGTCTTCTTACGAGACTGGATATTTTGGTAGTCTGCTCAACTTCTTTAGCTATGAGAGCATACAGGAGTCTCTCTTTGGGGTAGCCTTTTGGTCCTCTGGTTCCAGGTGTTTTTTCCATAGCAGCAGCTACCGGTGACACATCGATTTCATCAAGAATCATCATAAGTCTTGTTTTTGGGCTGATTTCCATTAAATCATCATAGGAAAAAAAGCTATCTTGTCGTATAATCATATTAGGGTTTCCTCCTTAATGTGAACATATAGTGATTGGTCTTACTATATATATTCGACATTTTGGAGTGAAATCCTTTTTGCTGGCTAAAAAAGTTAGTTATCTTAACAGTTTTAAATTATGCAATTTACTCAGTCAACTAATTCATATAGTATTCAATAACGTCATACATATCAGAGTTTGGTGGATATACAAAAGGATGAGTATCCCATATCCAAACAACTGCACTCGGATCAGCAAACGGACCTTCATAGTAATGTATTCCTATACCATCACCATTATTTTTAGCAGTTAAAAATCTGTTCATCGTCAAATAATTTTCTATACTAGACAAATAACTAAAAGGTAAAGCTAACAATCCATATTTATCCATCGAAACGGAAAACAAAACATCTGTTGCTATATAGTCAACATAATTAGAAACTTTTGGCAACCTCCCCATTGACCATTCCCAGTAAACATCTACTACATCATCTGGCTTATAATATTCCATAATTTCTAGATGGTATGAAGTTGGAGTTGATTTGTAATGGACCACTCCACCGTCAGGCCAATATAAGTGATCATTATCTCCCATAAGAACAAATTTACCATCATTGTTGATTTTAAATTCTCCATTCCTTAATGCAGATACCATTTGATTATATTGGTTTTCATATGCACTTTTATGAACCTCGTAATGATCAATTTTTTCTTGTAATACAAGTTGATCCCATATGCTTTTTAAGTCATTTTCTTTTTTAGCTTCCATTTGCTTAAGCATATTTCCTAATCCTAAATCATTTGATACTTCAACTTCCGCATAGCTTTGTAGAGGAACGCTTATAATTACTAGTAAAATTAACATACTCATAATATATATTCTTAGTCTTGGCATTCTTGTCATATTTAAAATCTCCTTTTGACTTTTGTTATAATTAGCATCTTACTCTTCCCATCCTTCTTTAGTTCTCTCCTAGTGTTTCAAATAAGTAATTATAGATTCACTTTTTACTCAATTTTGAATTATACTCTCATAAAAAGGAACTTCTTGTCTTTTTATTTTATTGACAAATAGTAATGCTCTGAACTTTAGTATTTCATAGTATGAAACTCTGATGTAGTCCGTATTCGTATAAGTCCTTATCTTCAACA
Source organism: Gudongella ferriphila (assembly GCF_046224405.1). NCBI lineage: Bacteria > Bacillati > Bacillota > Tissierellia > Tissierellales > Tissierellaceae > Gudongella > Gudongella ferriphila. The sequence continues at coordinate 5,713 of NZ_JBJXRK010000031.1, forward strand.
GATATTATTTCACTTTGCACCATTAAATCCGCAATTTTTTTAGAAGTCATATTCTTACCTAAACTTACTTACTTAGCTTTTCAGCATTTTCAGGCAACTTTGGTTGATGCATGACATATAAACAGGTTGTGTTTACATTCAGGGCTGTAATCATTAACGCAAGTCCTGCTAAACTTGTGCCAAGCCTTAGTAAAGTTTTTTTCATTTCACTTACCCCCTTTGAGTTTTATTTGTTTATGCTCAATATACAATACAACTGCTTCCTGTGCGGGGATATGTAACGAGATGTATGTTTTTTTGTAATGAAATGCTTTTTGCCTAAAAAAAATCAGTAAAAGAATGCTTACTTGGCTCCTTTTACTGAAGAGGTAACAATACAGTGACTTTGAATTTTTTTTCATCATACTGGATATCCATATGACCGTTGTTTCTTTCCACAGCTTCCTTAACATTTAACAAACCTATACCGTGATTTTTTGAATCAACTTTAGTGGTTTGCAGTCTGCCATCCTTATATTTTACATTCCCGTCAAATGAATTAATGACCGTTATAATAATATTACTCTTTATATACTTAATCCTAACGGAGATTTCTCCTTGTTCTTCACTTACTTTTAAAGCCCTGACTGAATTGTCAATTAGATTTCCCAGTATAACAGTCATATCAAAATCTGATACAGTAATGTCTTTTGGGATAATCACTTCAGTATCTGCTTTACCGCCCATGTCTACAACTTGCTGTAGTTTAAAGTTCAAGATACTATCAATGGCATAATTCCCGGAGCTTGAGAAATTTTTTTTATCATAAACTGAACTCTCCAGATTGTCCAAATATTTCCTCATATTGTCATATTCACCATTTCCTTGCAAATATCTTAAAGTGATTATATGGTTTTTTATATCATGGTTGAGAGTCTGAGTATTCTTAGCTGACTCTTGCATGATTGCCAACTGTTTTTCATAGGATTTGTTTTGCTCTTGCAGAATGAGTTTCTTTGATTTAGATAAAAATTCTTTGTATAAATTATCATATGATTCCACCAACATAATATTTATAGTCAAAACCCACAAAACCAATAAAAATACATTCATATGTTCCAAGTTTCCTTTATCCATAAATATAATCAGGAAATATAGAGATCCAAACGAAATTATAATGCTATTAACCCAACTAAAATTGGATGTGGGGATTTCCTTTTTTACATTTTTGAATCTGGAAATTGTTAAAACGACTACCATTGAAACAATTCGTACAATCACCAGTCCAAGTATGGATCCATACTCGCTTTCCTTGAAGATTTCGATATGAAAGTAGCCAGTGGCTACGCTAACCATCACTTCAACAACCATTAATACCATGTATGCCAAAAAAGAAAAAATCATCCTTCTTTTAAGGTTTGAATGGTAATTAAGCGACAACAAAAAAAACATTGTTATATTTGCTGTCATCATCACAAACGGTACTCTTATGAAAAAAAACAATGCAGAGCTTAAAACATAATAAACAACATAGGATATTAGCTCCCTAGTCTTGGTGGTTCTTGGCTCCTCAAAAAATATATTCATTAACTTGTATATTATATAAACCCCATATGCAGATGTTAGTGCATATGTCATTTCATACAAAGTAATCATCGCCACCTATCCTCTTCATAAGAAATTTGTATTTCCATGACTTCCTTATACCTCAGTCTACTCACAGGTATCTTGTCCTTATTGGACATTATAATTTCATCTTTCCTAATACTAACCACGTGATCGTAATTAATAAGGTAGGATCGGTGAGGCTGCATGAATTGTGCTTCAAAAACTTTTCCTGAAATAGCCTCAATCTTATCATAGAAATGGAATGTTCCTCCTACCCCAACCAATTTGACTTCCCTTCCTGTACTTTCAAAGTATATGATATCTTTTACGGGGATCCTGTGTACATCCTGACCAATCTTAAAGGAAAACCAGCGATTTTCTTTCTCAAGCATTTTCATTGTCAGGTTTATATCTCGAATCACTTTTTCTTTATCCAGTGGCTTTTCGAGAAAGTGCAATGGTTGCACTTCAAACAATTGTCTATCGTAACAGTTTTTAGATGAAATATACACTATTTTTGTAGTATAATCTTCCAAATCATGCCTTAAAAGCTCCCCAACATCCACACCAGTTATTCCTTCCAGCTCTATATCTAAAAAAATCAAATCAAATCTACCTTCTGTTTTTATATGTTCAAGAAGACTTTCTCCTGAATAAAAGACTTCTACTTCTAAATCCTTCATTACTTGTTCTTGAAAATCCAAAATAATCTTTTCAAGCTGTGTGCAGATATTGTGGTCATCATCACATATGGCAATCCTAATCATATGTCTCATCCCCCATTCCAATGTGGATAACTCTGTCTACCCATAATCTTATCTTTTACCTTAGATGATATCATGTTTTCATTTAGATTCACATACATTTATTGACTGGCTGAGCACTTTTAACTCCCACAAAAAATCATTGTCAGGGTCAGGCACGCCACCGGTTTTTTCCTTATACTCAAGAGTCTTAAACATTCAAGGTCTTCCTGATTTTAAGTATATACACAGGGTATCGCTTGTACTGATGACTTCAACATTTGCGTTTTATTAAGGAAAGTTCTAATAAAAAGACAGGTGACTGCCTCCTGTTTCAAGCGTCACCCGTCTTGCATTCAAACATGTTTACTGATTAGAGAATTGACTACTTGTCAATCTCAATCTTTCCGCCGGTATATGATCCATCATCATAATTCTCATTAAACCTTATTCCGCTGGCATCAAGACCCCTATCCTTCAAACGTTGCACTATGGCTTCCTTGTTCTTATCTCTTTCAAAGGGATTGGTTGTCTCCTTTACCCCTTCCACTACCTCATACCACTTTTGGAAAGGAACTCCTATTCCTATTTCATCAACTTCCCAATCAGCAACCAGTCTTGTTCCCGGACATAACAATGAGATATTAATGTCCTGGGTCTTGTAGGGGTAGGTTGTCAGATCCTGGCAAACCGCCTGCAGCCCAACTGTCCTTAAATTATTGGTATATCCGTTGAAGTAGGCATGTCCCTGGAGCATTCTCATAACACAATAGGATTTTCCAACCACCACAACCACATCTGGAGCTTCCGAGTAATTTTCAAGAGGCATAACCACAATTCCAGCCGGTTCTTCAGTTAAAAACTCCATATCGGAGTTGATTTTTTTTGAGGTTTCCACATCATGGTAGATGTTCTTGCTGTACCTTCCCTTTCCATTTGCCATTGGCTCTGGAACTTCCTTCATTTTTAGGGCCATGGCTCCATTTGGACATGCCTGGTTCTCCTTGGTAAGCTTCATGGAGCTGCCTTTGCTTGCCAGCTGTACAGAGTTGCAATATGTAACTCTACGATCCCTTTGGGGAACTTCAAAATTATCAAATTCCTCCTTGTCAAAGAAAAACTTCACTCCCACTGGCTTACGGTCAAGACCCAAGTAGGCTTCAATCATGTCCACACTGTTTTTTATGTTCATATTTTCTCCTCCATAGATTTAATATTCTCTTTAGTACTCTATCTAGGCCGCCTCTGTTTTTGCTGCAGCCGGTATCAGGTAGATCAGGTATCTTGCTAGTACATACAGAACCAGTGCAACTGCCAGAAACTCCTGAACTTTTACCAATGTAACTAAAATTGGGGAAGTGATTCCAAGTGTGGCCAGATACCCTGCAGTCGATTTGATGGATATTGCAGTTATTACCATTGGAAATGTAAATGCTGAATATGATGGATAGAATTTTAGTCCCAAGAGCTTTGGCAGCTTGGTGAGCACATATGCGTATGTCAGCTGTGACAAAACCAAAAGCAAGATCATCATGGCCATGCTCTTTACAGGGAATGCATTCATATAGCCCGCCAGAAGAAGGCTTGCAGGTGCGCACATTATGACAAGTGTAGGCATCGCTGGTTCCGGTATCTCCCGTACCACAAAAATCCTTTTCAGGACCACTGGCAGCAGAGCAAAATATGTAGCAAGTCCAAACCAGAAAAGCAGCCTACCCAGGGCTTGCATCCCAAATGCCGGACTTGTTACTGAACCCACCACAATTCCCACATATACTATGTACCAGGATGGAAATACCTTCTTGATATTGTAATCCTTTAAAAATCTCAGGCTGAAGCGAATAATCAAAACCCCATGTAAGGCAACTGCAAGCCCCCAAAAATATGGTGCCAGCCCAGGAAGAACCGGCTTCATGTATGTAGCCAAAAGCATCATTCCCATTGTAAATGTGGGATATACACTTGCAACAACAGGATTTTCCAGTTCCTTTTTAACAATGTCACCTCTTAGGGTTACCTTCATTACAATGGCAATAAATACCATAAATGCAAGCAAACCAAAAATGCTTCTGTAATTTTCTCCGTAGCTTTGAACAAGATTTCCACTTGCAGCAAGGCCAAGGAAAAGTCCTGTTATGGGTAAAGGAAGTCTTTCAAAAATACTCATCAATTATATCCTCCTTATAAGGGTTGATAAATTTTTGTCACGTAAAAAGATGCATTTACATATTACCATGCATCTATTTCCAGGAACAAATTGATTTTTTTTATGAGTAATTATTATCAATAAGATTATCTAATACAGCTATTCAAATGCACAAAAAAAACACCGACCACCTAAATGATCGATGTCATGAATGTTTGGATTAATTTACTTCCAGTGCAGGTGTTGTCTCTACAGATACATAGACCCTATCCACCAGCTTCAGGTAAAGAGCCGCCCCCTGAATCTGCACAACAAATCCAACAGCTACTATTAGGGCCACCTCAGAGCCTGCGGTCGCGAAAATTGATAGCGCTATTGCCAGCGCAATTGAAAGGTTACGCATTACCGTTCCATAAATTAGCGCAATTCCATCTTCCCTATCAAACATGGCTTTAGCAATTAGTGTAACAATCAGAAACGCTACTGCGTATGAGGCTGAAAGCACCAGAAATATTTTAAGCATCATGGCTGGGTCTGCCACAATTACCTTTGCCCTCATGCCTGTGGAGATGAAAACTATACCAACAAGTGCGGCTGTGGCAATCAATGGAATCTTCTTCTTGAACTCATTCTGGAACCTTTCCTTTCCAAACCTTTTCAGCAATAGCTTTTGGGTCCCAAACCCAAGAGCCATTGGAATGAATACAACCTTCACAATCTCATTGATGATACTTGCAAAAGGTATTCCTGCAGTCTCTCCCATGAACAGGTTAAGGTAGAATGGCATAAGGACTGAGCCCAATATAAGCCCAATAACCATCATTTTTATTGCAGCGGAAACATTTCCCTTTGCAAATCCAGTCCAAGATATGGTCATTCCTGATGTTGGCAGCAGGGCCATCAATAGGAGCCCAATCATTATAAATGGACTGTCGGAAAAGAATATTTTACCGATTACGTAGCCCATTGCCGGGAATATTACAAAGTTAACACCCTGAGCAACCAGATGCAGCCTTGTGTTGCCTTTTGAAAACAATTCCCTGTATCTAAGTGTAATCATCATGGGATATACCATGAAGAACACGATTATTGGTACAAGTGACTTAAGGGGCGTAGGGTCAATGTAGTATCCGAATACTACCGCCACTATCATTGTAATTGGTAAGTAAACAACCAGCTTCTTTTTTATATGTGCAAGGATTTTAAACGAATTTACTCCTCCTTAAATATTGTATACCCCCTTGGGGTATTCTACTATATATTATAATGCCTCACACTTTTTGTCAAGAAAAAATGCCGGATGGCTCCGGCATTTTTCTTGGCATATCTACTATTCCAGCCCCTTGCAATAATCCTCCAGATTCTTCAAACCTTCAATTAGGATTTCCCTTGATGCTGCATACCCTATTCTAAAGCTATTTTCATATTCAAAGCAGGATCCAGGAGTAACAAATGTCTTTGAGTGCTCCATCAATCCTGTGCAAAACTCAAATGCACTAATGTCATAATCATAGAAGACCAGTGCAGTGGTTCCTGCAATAGGCTTTACGTATGAAAACCTTTCATGGGCATTTATCCAATCATCAAGAATTTTAAGATTTTCCCTTATTATCTTAAGGTTTCTCCCAAGTACCTTGTCCTTGTTTTCCAGGGCAAGAGCTCCAAATACCTCATCCACCACTCCACAGCTTATGATGCTGTAATCCCTGTGGCTGAAAAGTCTTTCCATCAGTTCCTCATCCCCAGTGACCAGCCATCCCAATCTTAATCCAGCCAAGGAAAATACCTTTGACATGCTGCTTGTGCCAATTCCCTTGTCATAAAGCTCTACAATGGATTTGTGGTAGCTCCCGTCCTGATTGAGTCCCCTGTAGACTTCATCGCACAGTATGTAAGCATCCACAGACTTTGCAAGAGTCACTATTTCCTCCATCATTTGGTCGGGAATTAGGGCTCCTGTGGGGTTGTTTGGATTATTGAGACAAATTATCTTGGTATCCCCGTCCACCATCTCTTTTAGTTTCTTCATGTCAGGGAGAAAATCATTCTCCTTTTGAAGGTACATAACATGGACCTCCGCCCCTAATGATTCAGGTATGGAATACAGCTGCTGATATGTTGGTATGATTGAAACGACCTTGTCCCCTGGCTCTACTATGGTATTTAAAACCAGATTGTTGGCACCTATCCCACCGTTTGTCGTGAGTATGTGATCCCTCTCAATTCCCTTATATAGACCTGCTATGGCATCCTTAAGCCTAGGATTTCCGGTTATGTATCCATAGGTCATCTTCATGTCCAGAATTTCATCCAGTAGGCTCTCCCTGTCCACTCCTGACAGCTGGATAAGCTCTGAAAGTGACATTGAGTCCACACAGGTTTCAGCAATGTTGTATATGGCATCCATTTCATATTCATTCATCCACTGCTCAACCTTAAATGGTTTTATTTTCATATTAGTTCCTCCCAGTATTGATCTATTTTTATGGCTTATTTTATGAATTATATCATATCAGGTGCATCAATACATTTATTTCTCGTAAGGTAAATGGCTCCCTTCAAGAGGGACCTCTCCCCCACCCATTTGTCGTATGAGTAGGTTTTCTTCTGACCCCAGTTTGAAACTGTCATGTATTCCTCACCATATATTACATCCCACCCGGTTACAGTTACCCAGTGGTTCCTCAATTCCCTGTCCGAGTAGTTCCATGTCAATAAAAGCACTGGAGTCCCCTGAGAGAGTCCTCCCCTTATGAATTTGCTGCCATCCTTCACATCAAAGATCCAGGTTCTAGTACATGGCAGCAGGTCGACACCCTTACTGCTTGCATAACCAGTCAAGCCTCTCCCCATTTTCCCCAGATTTGGAATTCCAAAAACTCCCGGCTTGAGATAACCATAGAGATTTTCCATGAGCCGGATAAATTCCTCCTTTGAATTGCCACCATAGAGGCTGCCAAGGTCGTTGAATTCACTGCCTAGATAATTTATCAGATTTGCAGCCGCTGCAACGCCACAGGATCGGTCCGCCCAGAACTTTTTCTTCAATCCGGATTCCCACAGCCATTGCTGCTTCCCTCCATAATCTTCTCCGATTTGAAAGGCCGTGTGATTTAGTATCATGACAAATCTTCCTTTCCATTTTAGCCGTTTATTTTCACCTTGAAGTAATTATAAAGGTTATCCAGCTCTTCCTTGAATGGCGAGTCCTTTATACTGACAAAATTAAACTCTCTTGAAATCCCAAAATCACTTAAGCTTATTCTGACAAGACTTCCTTCATCCAGCTCTTTCTTGGCAGCATCCTCATACATAAATGTAATTCCAAGACCATCCTGAACCATCTTCTTCATTAGACTGACATTTCCAATGCTTATGGTCTCCTTGAAATCCCCAAGGGTGTGGTTCCTCTCTGCAAGACTTCGTTCCAATACCTCCCTGGAGCCCGATCCCTTCTCCCTTATTATAAGAGGTTCATCCAAAATATCAGCAAGCACTGGTCCTTTTTTTATTGCAAGTCTACTTTCAGGATGAACCACCAAAATGAAATCCTTCATTGCCAGGAGCTGCGAATCATAATCGGCTTTGTTGAAAAGGCCTTCTATCAGGGCAAAATGAATCCCTCCATTGTCAATTTCACCCATAAGGATTCTAGTGTTGTCAACTTGGACAGAAATCCTGTAATCCCTGAACCTTTCATGAAAGTCTTTGATAAAGGGAGCGATTGTATACTCCCCAATTGTCAGAGTAGCTCCAAATTTCAAGGTTCTTTCTCCATTGACAAGCTCCCTCATCTTTTCTGTCACAAGCTTTTCCTTTGCCATCCCTTCCTTAAGATACCTTCTAAACTCCCTACCTGATGGAGTTAATTTAAGCTGTCTGTTGGCATAGGTAAAAAACCTTGTCCCATATCTCTCTTCAAGGTACTTTATGTGTTGTGTTACAGCAGGCTGAGTGATAAACAAAGCCTCCGCTGCCTTGGTGTAGCTCATTCTTTTACAAACCTCAAGAAAGGTTTGAGTTCGCTGATCAAACATTCTACCACTTCCATAATTTAAATTTATTCATTTATAATTTTATATAATTTTATATTATAGTAAAAGAGTGATAAAATCAAACCATTCGAGAAAGGAGACAGATATGAAATCACTATCAAAATCTACGGCACCGGGACTACTGCTTTCAGTCCTCCTGGCTATGATATCAGTACATATTAGCAACTCATTGTCTTCACATATTATTGGAGCAAGTGTAATCGCCCTTATTCTGGGAATGCTGATCAATCCCTTTATTACAAGATACCCAATGTTTGTTAAGGGATTAACATTTACTTCGAAAAAGGTTCTTAAATTAGCAATAATACTTATGGGGGTAAAGCTAAGCTTCCAGCAGATCTTTCAGGTGGGTAGTTTTTCCTTGGTGGTCATGACCTTTACGCTTCTTGCAGCCTTTGGTGGTGGTTACCTTTTAGGTAGACTGTTCAAGATGGATTGGAGACTATCCAGCTTGATTTCGGCAGGCACTGGAATATGTGGTGGTTCAGCGGTTGCTGCTGTTGCTCCTGTAATCGATTCTGACGAAAGTCAAATTGCCTATGCCATATCAGCAACATTTATTTTCGATGTGATTATGGTTGTGCTGTTTCCATTGATGGGAGTCTATTTCGGTTTAAGCGACTTAGGGTTTGGCTTGTGGGCAGGAACTGCGGTGAATGACACCTCCTCAGTTGTTGCAGCAGGCTATGCATTTTCCGATGCCGCTGGTGATTATGCTGTAATTGTCAAGCTTACAAGAACCCTTGCCATCGTTCCTGTAGTTATGATATTCTCCTGGATTGGTGCCAGGGTTAAAAGGAAGGAATGTCTTGATGCTGAAATCTGCAAGGTTAGCATCAAGGATATTTTTCCTTGGTTTATTCTTCTATTCATTGTCATGGTTGGAGTGGCCAGTACCGGTATCATACCTGAGGCTACCAGGGCATTGATGTCCGACACCAGCAAGTTTCTGATGGTTATGGCATTGGGCTCCATCGGCCTTAAAACAAACTTTGCCAAATTGGCTAAATCAGGCCCGCTTCCCATGGTTCACGGTTTCATGATATCAACCTTGGTTGTAGTTGTATCCTTTGCTGTCCAAAGCTTCCTTGGTCAAATCTAGTTTCAATTTTTTCTATTCTCCGGTCTTCCGGAGTTTTCTCTTTATTATTTGGGTATAACTATATGAGTAACAGTGAAAGGTGGTGATTTTTTGTCACTGAATAAAAAGGTTGCAGTCGTAGGCGGTATAAATATGGATATTGCAGGATTTCCTTACGGACAGCTCATTCCTGGAGACTCCAACCCTGGAAGGACAAAGCTTTCATCGGGGGGCGTAGGCAGAAACATTGCTGAAAATGTTGCACTACTAGGCAACCATGTTGAAATGTACTCGGTCGTTGGGGACGATATATATGGCAAGAGTCTACTGGATGAAACCTCCCTTTCCGGTGTTGACATGACCAGGGTGAAGGTTATTCCAGAGGCAAGCACCGGAACATACATGGCTGTCCTGGATGAGAAGATGGACATGCATGTTGCCATAAGCTCCATGGACATCTATGGTTTCCTCGATAGGGACTATATACTTAAGAATCAGAAGGAAATATCTACAAGTGAAATTGTTGCATTTGATACAAACCTTTCAAGGGATAATCTCCAATTCGCTGCAAATCTTTTCAAGGATAGGAAGCTGTTCCTGGATACGGTCTCATCTGAAAAGGCAAAAATTGCAAGGGACATTATAGGGCTCTTCCATACAATAAAGCCCAACAGGCTTGAGGCACAAATCCTTACTGGTATTAGGATAGAAAACGAACATGACCTGATGGAATCAGCAGAGCTGCTTCATGGTAAGGGAGTGACAAACGTATGCATATCCCTGGGTTCAGACGGTGTGTTTTTCAGCAGTTCCAACGAAAAAGGAATTGTTAAAATACCAGATGTCAGGATAAAAAATGCAACAGGGGCAGGAGATGCATTCCAGGCTGGACTTATACATGGAGAGCTTAATGGAATGAGTCTTCTTGAAAGCTCTAAATTTGCTTCTGCCATGGCTGCCATGGCCATGGATTCTGAAAGCACAATCAACAAAAGCATTACAATAGATAAGGTACTGAATCTATCAAAGAAAATGGAGGTTAGAAAACTATGAAAGAATATCTACACATAAGTAGTGATGTTAAAAAAGCTCTTGAGGATGGAAAGCCTGTTGTGGCTTTGGAGTCAACGATAATATCCCACGGGATGCCCTACCCACAGAATGTGGAGACCGCACTTAGGGTTGAAGAGATAATAAGAAGTAACGGTGCCGTACCAGCAACAATTGGGATAATCAAGGGAAAACTTATAGCAGGACTGACGTCAGAGGAAATTGACTATATGGGCAAGACATCAGGAATAGCAAAGGTATCCAGACGAGACATCCCTTACATCGTGGCATCTGAAAAGGACGGGGCTACAACGGTGGCATCCACCATGATAATAGCTGAAATGGCAGGTATAAAGGTGTTTGCAACAGGTGGAATCGGTGGAGTTCACAGGGGAGCAGAAACCACAATGGACATTTCCGCTGACCTTGAGGAATTGTCGCAGACAAATGTAGCTGTTGTGTGTGCTGGTGCCAAATCAATACTTGATATTGGATTGACTCTGGAGTACCTTGAAACCAAGGGTGTTCCCGTACTTGGCTACAACACAGCTGAACTGCCTGCCTTCTACACAAGAAAAAGCGGGTTTTCAGTTGATTACAACATGGACTCCCCCAAGATGATTGCCGACCTTCTAAGAGTCAAATGGGACCTGGATCTTAATGGGGGCGTGGTTGTTGCCAATCCAATCCCTGAAGAGTTCTCGATGGATGAGTCCTTTATTACTGGAATTATTGAAAAGGCAGTTGTTGAAGCAAATGAAAAGGGCATCAAGGGTAAGGACACCACTCCATTCCTCCTAGCCAAAATCAAGGAAATCACAGGAGGAGATTCACTGGCTGCAAATATTGAACTGGTCTACAACAACGCAAAACTTGCTGCACAGATTGCTGTGGAGCTTGCAAAATAGAAAAAGCATCTGAAGATGCTGAGTCTCTGGAAAAAGCAAACTAGGACTGAGGGTTCCCTCAGTTCTTTTTTATGCCCTAATTGACCATTCTCCATGTTTAATATTCGTATTTATGTATATAAATATAGTAATAGATGATAATCATTATCAATTACTATAAATATTAGGAGGTATGAAGATGCGCTTGGAAGATTACAATCCAATGAATAATGAAATGTATCAGGTTATGGATCCAATGGGAAAAGTGGAGGATAAGGAAGAAATTCCAGAGCTTGATGATGAACAGCTTAAGTATCTTTACAGGACAATGCTATACACAAGAACAATAGATGAAAAGGCCCTCTCCTACCAGAGGCAGGGACGAATGCTGACCTATGCACCAAATCTTGGACAGGAGGCAGCCCAGGTTGGAAGTGCCTATTCACTTGATGACGAGGATTGGCTTGTTCCTGCATTCAGGGAGCTGGGAGCCTGGCTTGTGAGGGGAGTGCCACTAAAGAACATCTACCTTTACTGGTACGGCAATGAGTGGGGCAGCCACATGCCTGAAGGCGTGAAGGTTCTCCCCGTTTCTGTGCCAATTGCTTCCCAGCTGCAGCACGCAACTGGAATTGGTATGGCAAACAATATCAAGAATGAGAAAAACGTTGTCCTGACATATGTTGGCGATGGTGGAACATCTCACGGTGACTTCCATGAAGCACTCAACTTTGCATCGGTATTCAAATCACCTGTAGTGTTTATAGTGCAAAACAACCAATATGCAATTTCCACTTCAAGGAAGGTTCAGACTTTGAGTGAAAACATCGCAATGAAGGCAACAGCCTACGGCATGCCTGGAGTACTAGTGGATGGAAATGATATCTTTGCAATGTACAATGCAACAAAGGCTGCAGTCGACCGTGCCAGAAATGGTGAAGGGCCTACTCTGATCGAGGCTTACACCTACAGGCTGGGGGCTCACACCACCTCTGACGACCCAACCAAATACCGGGATGATGCAGAGGTTGATGAATGGAGGAAAAAGGACCCTATTCTACGATTTGGAGAATATCTTAAGGAAAACAATGTCATTGATGAGGACTGGATAGAATCGACCAAGAAGGAGCTTGAGGAAGAGGTCAAGAAAACCTTTGAAGCAATAGAGGACAAATCCGATACCGAGCTTGAGGATATATTCAAATATCACTTTGAAACAATGCCGGCACAGCTTCAGGAGCAGCTGGATGAATACAGGTCCTTTCTGGAAGGAGGCAAATAAAAATGGCTAATACTTTAAGCATTATACAAGCCGTAAATCAGGCTTTGATGAATGAAATGAAAATAGACGACAAGGTGATAGTTTATGGAGAGGACGTAGGGGTTGAGGGTGGAGTCTTCAGAGCTACTGTTGACCTACAGAAGACCTTTGGTAAGGAAAGGGCCTTTGACACCCCCCTTGCTGAATCAGCAATTGTGGGTACAGCTGTTGGGATGGCCATCAATGGTCTGAAACCAGTTGTTGAAATGCAGTTTTCTGGATTCTCATATCCTGCTTTCAACCAGATTATCAGTCATGTTGCCAGAATGAGAAACAGATCTAGAGGTCAATACAATCTCCCAATGGTTATCCGTGCACCCTACGGTGGCGGCATAAGGGCTCTGGAGCATCATTCAGAAAGTACAGAAGCGCTGTATGCCCAGATTCCTGGGATTAAGGTGGTAATTCCTTCCACTCCTTATGATGCAAAAGGTCTGTTGATTGCAGCAATTCGTGATCCTGATCCTGTGCTGTTCTGGGAGCCCAAGAGAATTTACAGGGCCTTCAAGCAGGAGATTCCAGAGGAGGCTTATGAAATTCCACTGGGAAAGGCAAAGGTACTACAGGAAGGTGACGACATTACAATAGTCGCATGGGGTGCCATGGTGCCTGATGTCCAGAGGGCAGTAAAGATGGTTGAAGAAAAGGGAATCTCAGCTGAGATTATCGACCTGAGAACAATAGCTCCAATGGACAGGGATAGCTTCATTGACTCCGTCAAGAAAACGGGACGGATATTGGTTGTTCACGAAGCACCCAAAACCCTTGGAGTCGGATCCGAGATAATTTCAATTGTGAACGAAAAGGCATTCCTGCATCTGGAGGCTCCCCCTACACGATTGACAGGCTTTGATACAACATTCCCTCTACCAAGGGGTGAAAAGCACTATATCCCAAGTCCAAAAAGGATTGCCAAAACAATTGAGGATATTGTGAACTATTAGAAAGGAGGACACCCATGAATTTTGAATTTCAATTCCCCGATATTGGAGAAGGAATCCACGAAGGTGTAATAACAAAATGGCTGGTCCAGGAAGGGGATAATATAGAGGAAGGCGAATCTGTAGCAGAGGTTGAGACCGATAAGGTAACTACTGAAATCCCCTCTCCCAGAAGCGGCAAGGTTCTTGAACTTAAGGCCAAAAAGGGAGACACCATCAATGTTGGAGATGTATTTGTCGTTATTACCTCAGGTGCTGAGAATGAGGAAGAACCAAAAGTACAGGAAGAGGACCAGGTTGAAGAGGAAACAGCTGGGGTGGTCGGACAGGTTGTTGCATCATCAGATGTGATTCCTTCAAGCACCGAGGGTGCTTCGCCAACAAAAAAAACCTCTGAAAGGAAAAAGGTTCTGGCAACCCCAGTTGCAAGACAGCTTGCCAAGGATTTTGGGGTCGATATAAACACAGTAGCTGGAACCGGACCAAATGGTCGGGTCATGAAGGATGACATCCACAAGGCCAATGAAGATAAAGCCAAGTCCGAGGATAAGACTGAAAGCCTTAAGGAAAGAAAGCCCCGGAAACTTACAATATCAGATGATATGCCTGTTGAGAGAGTTCCACTGACAAAGATCAGAAAGACAATCTCTGAAAAGATGAGTGAATCAAGGTTTACAATCCCCCACACAACCGCAATGGATGAGATAGATATCAGCAGACTCCATGATTTCAGAAAGAAGTACAAGGATATTCTAAAGGAGGTTGATGATGTCAATCTAACCTATCTTCCATTCATTATCAAGGCTTCTATTGTGGCACTTAAGGAGCACCCTGAATTCAATTCCAGCCTTGACGAGGAAACAGACGAGCTGGTCCTTAAGAGATATTTCAATATTGGAGTGGCAACTGATACGGAAAGGGGTTTGATGGTACCTGTTATCAAGGATGCTGACAAGATGAGCCTTGTTGAACTTGCAAAGGCCATCGAGGACCTTAGTAAAAGAGCAAAGGAAAATAAAATTCAATTATCCGAGCTTAAGGGAGGTTCCTTCTCTGTGACCAACTACGGATCAATTGGTGGATACTTCGGAATACCAATAATCAATTATCCCGAGTCTGCCATACTTGGAATTGGAAGGGTCGTGGAAAAGCCAATCGTTAAGGATGGAGAAATAATTGTTGCTAACATCCTACCCCTTTCACTGTCTTATGACCACAGAATTATTGATGGTGCAAGTGGTGCCAGATTCCTGAACCTGCTGAAAGAGCTCTTGGCAGATCCGGACATGCTTCTTCTTAAAGGATAATGGAGAGTGATATAATGGAAAAATTTGATATAGCAATCATAGGTGGAGGGCCAGGAGGCTATGTGGCTGCCATAAAGGCTGCTCAGAAGGGTTTGAAGGTTGTTCTTGTGGAAAGGGAACGCCTTGGAGGTCTTTGCCTCAATTGGGGCTGCATACCCACCAAGACACTTCTCATATCCGCCAGACATTACAGGAATCTCCTTCGCAGCGAGGACTTTGGCATTACAGGAGTGGATCTATCTGATGCAAGAATCGACTGGGAAAAACTGACCAAAAGAAAGGATTCAGTTGTTGATAAGCTTGTTTCTGGTATAGAGATGCTCTTTAAAAAGAATGGCGTCAAGTCAATCAAGGGGTCTGCAAAGGTACTCGATGCAAAGACCTTGCAGGTTGATGATGAGACCATCGAGTTCAAAAACCTGATTATCGCCACAGGTGCACAGAGTGCATATCCGGATATCCCAGGTCTTGATGGAGTGATTGATTCCGGAAAGGCAATAGATTCAAGGGGATTCTTAATGCTGGATAGTCTTCCTGAAAAGGTCCTTGTGGTTGGAGGAGATGTTTATGCAGTTGAGTATGCAACATTTCTGAATGCCATAGGTGTTGATGTGACTCTTGTGCATGGTGATAGGACCATACTTCCCCATACTGAAAGGGAGCTTGCCAGGACTCTCGAAAGGCAGCTTAAAAAGGATGGCCTTAATATCGTTTCAGAAGCTGCGATTACTGAGTTTAGGGAAAATGCTGTCACTGTTGATAGAAAGGGCAAGACACAGACCCTGGAGGGTGATAGGTTCCTTATTTTCCTTGGTCTTAAGCCAAACCTTGATGGATTGGAAGGTCTAGATCTTCAGCTTGATCATAAGGGCTTCATAAAGACGGATGATAAAATGAAGACCAGCATCAGTAACATCTTTGCCATAGGTGATGTAAATGGCAAGGTTCCCCTTGCCCATGTCGCCTCAGCTGAAGGGATAACTGCTGTTGAAAATATACTTGGTCTCCAGTCAAGCCTCAATTACAGCAAAATACCAAGGGTTGTATACTCCTTCCCTGAGCTGGCCAGCGTTGGCATAACCGAAGAGGAAGCAAAGGAAGAGGGGATTGACTTCTCAGTTGGGAAATTTCCCCTATCTGCAAATGGAATGGCAATCGCTGAGAGTGAAACAGCCGGTTTTGTAAAAATAATCTCTGACAATCAGTATGGTGAGGTGATTGGGGTCCATATGGCCGCAAGTGTAGCATCAGACATGATTTCCAAGGCTGTTGCCGTCATGAATCTAGAGGGTACGGTTTATGACCTTGCCAAAACGATTCATCCCCATCCGACCTTTGCAGAGACAATTATGGAGGCCGCCTTTGCAGCCATAGACAAGCCAATTCATATGTAAAAAAATTCTAACTTGCATTCAGAAGGCTGTGTGGATAAAATCCACACAGCCTTTTTAAACCTAATATATGCTTTTATTGTTCTTGTGATCCTTTAACATTTTACCAAATTTCTTCTCCTGAAGCTTTTTTTGTACCCGAGCTGACTTTTCTTCCTTTGTTCTTGCAAAAGCAGCTTCCTTCTTTAGCTTCTGGTAATTGTTCCATCTGGTTTCTGAGATTTCTCCTGTTCTAATTGCATCTCTGATGGCACAGCCTGGTTCGTTATTGTGGCTGCAATCCCTGAATCGGCAAGTCTTTGCCGTTGATTCTATATCCTGAAAATTTTCCTCCATCCCTGAATCAGCACTCCAAAGCTCCAGCTCCCTCATCCCTGGAGTATCAATAACCATTGTACCATCATCCAAGGCAATCAACTGCCTGTGGGTTGTGGTATGCTTACCCTTTGAATCATCCTCCCGTATTTCATTGACCTTCATGACCTCCGTCCCTGCAAGTGCATTCACCAAGGATGATTTTCCCACTCCCGATGATCCCAGCAGAACCAATGTTGACTCCTTTTTAAGGTAATCCTTCAAGGGAGAGATCCCTTCTCCGGTAATTGAGCTTACTGTAAAAATTTTAACTCCAGGCGAGTTGACCCTTACAGACTGGATAAAGTGCTCAGCATTATCAGTTATATCTGATTTTGTAAGAACAACCAGTGGCTCTGCTCCACTTTCCCAGGCAGATACAATATACCTGTCAAGCCTGTTCAGATTGAAGTCCTCATTCATGGATGACAGGATCAGTATATAATCAAAATTTGCAGCAACTACCTGCTTGGTCCTATTGAAGGAATCCAATCTTGAAAATTCGCTTTTCCTCTCAAGAACCTTGTAAATTATGTCTTCTCCAGAAGGATTGTGCTTTATGGCTACAAAATCCCCCGTTGTAGGATATGTCACTGACTGGTCACCACTGTAGAAGATTGAGCCCTTGAGTGTAGCCCAGCCCTCGCCATGCTCTGTTATTACCTGGTATCTTTCCCTATGAACTGCTGATATCCTTCCTGGAATCAATCCATCTTCCATGCCCTTTGCATTAAGGAAGGATTCTTCAAAGGATTTATTGTATCCTAGCTTTTCAATGTTGATTTTATTCATTTGTACCCCCTTGATAACTTTGTTTTCTTTTGAGTCATTTTTGTTTTTCAATGAATTCCTCCTGATTTTGGGCACAAAAAAACAGACCTTAACCTGTCTGTAAACATAAAAACACGACCTTTCGATCGTGTTTATAGTACAAATTAATTTTGAAAGGTTAATTTTTCGTTGCCCGTATTATATTTTCTTCTCCCCATTCAACTTGACTGTTATCATAATACAACAACTCCTTTCAAATCAGCCTTTTACAACAATAGTATAATTCCTAAGCTATCAGGTGTCAATACTTGTTTTATTGTTTTTGTTAAATATTTAACATCGATTTTCCCATTACAAACCTTCATGTATCTCAAGAACCGGTAATACAAACATAAAACCTGCCGCTCTCTTTTCCTTCATATTAAGTATACCCTTGATATTATTGACTGCCTTATCCAGTACTTCCTTGTCCCTTATTACACTTATAAGGGTCTTGTTATAGGGCTTTCCTTCATTCAGGATTTTTGTGATGCTTGAAAAAAGCCCTTCATCCACATTGTGCTCCAAGAGAACCTTGCCCATTCCAACACTGTCTAAGGTGGTAGCTCCAGTATCCAATTCATAGAGGCTTTCCAATATCTCATCCAGCTTGTCGGTTTGATTTAGAATTACAAATAGTGCATACATTTAAACACTTCCTTCATTATTTATGCTGTAATTATATCAAATGAAATAAATTCCATCAATTTTTTTAATTGTCCTTGCATTTATGAAAATGGAGGTATATAATCAAATATTGTTGTTAAATATTTATTTATTATTCTTTTATTTGAGATTCTTGCATAATTACATTTTCGCTTGAAATAAACAAAAACACCTTAATAAGCATCTATGATGCCTAAATTTTGAAATGAAGTTTATGGGTCTCTACGGCATTTTAAGCTATCTGAGTAACGACTGACGACA
>NZ_JBJXRK010000032.1:0-20875 GCF_046224405.1 Gudongella ferriphila
AGGGTCCTTAAGGAGGCTGGAGCAGCCAGGGCTGATGTGGTACAATGCAGGATCTATATTATTGGGGTTCAGAACTGGGATGCGGTGAATGAGGTATATGCAGAGTTCTTTGGAAATCATAAACCTGCAAGGATTGTCGTGCCGGTTCCAGAGCTTCATGGAGGAAGTCTCGTTGAAATTGAGGCTGTTGCAGAACTGGGGGATCACAATGGATAAGAAGGACAGGCTTATTCATATGATGATTGAGCATGATTCAGGAGATCCTTGGATGATACAGCATTTTTTAAAGGTTCATGAGCTATCAAGAATCATTGGAATGATGGAAGGGCTGTCTGAAGAAGAGATGGAAATACTGGAAGCTGCTTCAATGGTCCATGATATCGGAATCAAGGTTTCAAGGGAAAAGTATGGGGAAAGTAGCGGTAAGCTTCAGGAGAAAGAGGGTCCTCCATATGCCAGAAGGTTTCTTGAAAGACTCGAATACAAGGAAAATGTAATTGATAGGGTTTGCTATCTGGTGGCACACCACCACACCTATGATGAAATTGATGGCAGGGATTATCAGATTCTTGTGGAGGCTGATTTTCTGGTCAATCTGTACGAAAAGAGCAAGGGAAAAGGTGCCATTGAGAAAGTTTATGAAGAAATTTTCAGGACCGAGTCTGGAAAGAAGCTGTGCAGGCAGATGTTTGGAATCTAGGATATTTAGAAAAGCGTGGGAGCCTTAAACGGAAGGCTCCTTTATAATTGTTTAAAGAGACTCAATAATCAAAGCTCGAATTTTGGGTAAGTATATCACAGACAGGACAATGTATGTGTGGTTCTGGGAAATGTTGGGAGGCTATATGATGACACGGAGAATGAAGATATCAATTATAACCGGTATACTCCTTGGAATGGTATGCATTGTTGGTGCATCCATCAGGTCGGGATTTGAAAGGGAGCTGTACTGGCTGTTTGCTCTTTGGTACAACCGCCTAATTATGGGAATAGTGATAGGAGCCCCTTGGAAGCCTCTAAAGCTGAACCTGCTGCTTGTAAGAGGTGCAGCTTTTGGACTATTGGTTTCCTTTGCATTCTATGCCACATCAGGGTTCCAGGATCCGGTGAGCTTTCTTGCAGGAGTTGTTTATGGTGTGATTATCGAATATGTGGCCTACAAATACCAAGACAGTCAAAAATGAGGCTTCCCAGTGACAACTACCGTGAAAATCAAAGTAACATTCGGCTTGAAGGAGGACTAATCCTCAACTTGAATGAGCTGGTCCTGGTGGTTGAAAAAGGTTCTATATCCCAAAATTACAAACAGTATCACAGAAAGAGCAACGCTTCCCACTATGCCTAGCATGATGGCTATCTGATACTTGGTGGCAATCAGTGGAGATGTACCGGAGAGGATCTGCCCTGTCATCATCCCTGGAAGTGATACTATACCCATTCCAACCATGGAGTTTATTGTTGGTAGAATTGCCGAGTCAAAGGCACTGTTTACAATTTCTTTGGAAGCTTTGGCTGGAGTCGCACCCAGCATAAGGGATGACTCCACCAGGGCTCTTTTATTTCTCATGCCATCTGCGATCCCCTTCACACCAAGGGAGATTCCCGTCATGGAATTTCCTATGATCA
Source organism: Gudongella ferriphila (assembly GCF_046224405.1). Lineage (NCBI taxonomy): Bacteria > Bacillati > Bacillota > Tissierellia > Tissierellales > Tissierellaceae > Gudongella > Gudongella ferriphila. Next base: position 1,627 of record NZ_JBJXRK010000032.1, read on the forward strand.
TACCGGCGATGGGGATAAAGTATTGTGGATTGAACCAAGGATAAATCCTTATAACAACAAACAGAAAATAGAGTATGCTTGTAAGGGTACCGGTTACCATGGAAAAGGCAATTATTTTTTTCAGTTTTCCTGTAAGCTTTTCCTTGGTACGCTTGAATATGTTATCAATTGCAAATGCCTCCATAACACCCACTGCAAGTATGGTCATCAGAGGATTTGTACTCTCAAAAATATATACCAGGACATAGCCCACCAGCACAAGCTGTAGCGTCATTCTCACTGAAGCCATTAGTATTTCCCTTTCCCTGCCAATACCCCTTTTTCTCACTATCACAAGTAGAAGTGCTATGAATACATAAGCTGCTCCAATCTGCCACAACTGAAGATTCATGATGTCATTGCTCATCTTGACACCTCCCTTGCCTGGACAGGTTCATCTCCGGATATTTTTATTGTCCGGTCAGAAAAATCCTCTGCAATTCTATTTGAGTGGGTTACCATAACCAGGGTCTTCTTGTTCCTTCTTGTGTATTCCACGACCTCCTCAATGATCATCAGCTCAGTTTTATCATCAAGTGCCGAGGAAGGCTCATCAAGAAGCAAAACCTCCGGCTCCATAAGCAGGACCCTGCCAAGTGCAAGACGTTGCTTTTCTCCTCCAGAGAGAAGCTCAGCGTTATCCTTAAGATCCTTTTTCAGCTTTACTGCCTCCAACACTTCCAGAAGGGCCTCATCGTTTACAGGATCCTTTTCAGATAAAACAAGACCCATTAAGAGATTATCCTTAACAGTTCCGGGATATATGGCAGGCTGCTGTGGAAGCATTACCACTGACCTTCTAAGATCCACTGAGTTCAGTTCAGACATTGGTTTGCCCTTGTGGAGTATTTCACCTGAATCGGGACTTATCAGCTTGTTCAAAAGACGGATAAAGGTGGTTTTCCCGCTTCCGCTTGGCCCTACAATGGATGTTACAAGATGCTCCTCTATAGTAAGCTTGTCAATGCTTAGGATATCCTTGTAACGGACATCTTTGAATTGGTACATAAATATTTCCCCTTTCAACTCTATGATTCAATTTCCTTCAGGAGCTCTCTTGCTCTTTCAGCTGCCTCATGAAGAATCTTGTCTCCTTTTTCAGTGATGCTGTAATACTTTCTAACCTTTCCTTCAACATTCCTATCCTCTTTGGTTAGAAGACCATCAAGCTCCATACCGCTTAGGAGAGGATATAGGGTACCTGGGCTCATGCTGTATCCGTGCTCCTTAAGCTCCTTAATCATCCATGAGCCGTAAAAAGGCTCTTTCTTAGCGTGGTGGAGGATATGAATATGAATAAATCCTAGAAAAACCTTTCGTAAAACTTTGTCTGGCATCGAATCACTCCTTATGTTTAACGAAACACGATATCGAATGACGATATTATAACATGAGACTCCTGAAAAAACAAGAACAAGACCAGTTGTTTTCAGGCCCTGTTCGAGTTGGCTCTAGGTTATTTCCATAATTACAATTTTATGAGCATTTTTTGCCGGTTTGAATATATCAGCCAGTCTGTACATCATTCTGTAGTATGGTGAAAGCTTTCTAATGTTGGGATTCTCCGTCATGTATATGGTCCTAAGATATTTCGCTCCATCCAAGTATTCCTCCATATTCTTCGGGTTATCAATTCCCCACAATAGATGGGCACCTGTTCTTTTGATTGAGGGGTGGTGCTTGGAGTACTTTACAGTGAGACTTGATACAACATCAAAAATCATGGTGTAGCTGCCAAATCTGTCCTTTAATACATTCATCAATTCCCTGATCTCCTTTTCAGTCAAGTACATAAACAGACCTTCGGCAATGATAAGAATGCTTTCACCTTTCCAGGAAACAGAATCTAGCCAGCTGTGGTCATTGACGGTTGAGGGGATATAGCTGTAGCCCCTCTCTGGAGGGTAAAGCTGTCTCTTTATTTCTATTACCTCGGGGAAATCAAGTTCATACCAAAGGGCTTTTGGCTTACCAAGTCTGAAATATCTTGAATCCAACCCGCAGCCAAGATGGAGTACAATGGACTCATCATGTCTTCCTAGAAATTCCTTGGCATATAGATCCATATACTCAGCCCTAAATGCCAGCATAACCTGGGTCTTCTTCTGTATTTTAAGCTTTGAAAAATCAAAGTTCAGTCTAGTCACTGCCCTTTGCGCAAAGGTATCCCTGAAAATACCATCCTCTGACATCTTTGCCTTTCCATACAAGGGTATAAGCAGGGTTTCCATTTCGCCTTCAAGGTCAATTTTCATCGGTGATCACCGTCCTTTGCACAAATAAGTATATTCATTGTAATACTACCCTAATTTAGATAAAGGTAATTACAGCCATGGCAGGTATTTAAAAGTTAGAACAATGGGTAAAAGAATAATTATTTATTGTAAAACAATAAATAATTTGCTAAAATCAACATATATAATTTAGACTGTGAGGTGTTTTAAAATGAACAAGGGAACTACCCTCTTGCTTAGGGGCGCATTGATAATTATGAGCTTCCCGATTCTTGCAATCTGTATATTCTGGCTGCCATCTTCTGTTGGCTTTTTTCCAGTCTCGATTGTAGCAGGTGCTTATCTGACGGCCATGGCCTACTTCTTCGCCCTTTATCAGGCATGGAAGCTCCTTGGGCTGATTGACCACAATAATGCTTTTTCCCAGGAAGCCGTCAGGGGCTTGGGAAGAATAAAGCATGCGGCACTTGCAATTGCTGGAATATACACGTTGATGCTGCCTTTTCTTTATCCCATAGCAGATCTTGATGATGCGCCGGGTCTTGTGGGATTTCCAATTATTATAGTATCGGCATCAATAGTGATTGCTACATTTGCAGCGGTGCTCCAGAAGCTACTTGATCAGGCGATTAAGATAAAGGAAGACAATGATCTTACGATATGAGGTGAAATGGATGGCTATTATTATAAACATAGATGTTATGTTGGCAAAGCGAAAGATGAGTGTCACGGAGCTTTCAGAGCGGGTGGGGATAACCATGGCCAATATTTCAATACTTAAGAATGGCAAGGCCAAGGCCATCAGGCTATCAACCCTGGAGGGGATATGCAGGGCACTGGATTGTCAACCGGGAGATATCCTTGAATTCAGGGAGGATGACAGGGATGGTGAACTGTGATGTATGATGTAATTATTGTAGGCGGTGGACCAGCGGGAGCAACCTTGGCGAGACTTTTGGGAAGGAGCAGAAAGGTTCTTCTCATTGAACGAAGGTATATCAAGGAAAATGGCGAGGGTGACTTTAAGAAGTGCTGTGGGGGTCTTGTGGCACCGGATGCCCAGAGGCTTTTGGCAGAGTTTGGACTTGGGATTCCGGGGGAGGTCCTTGATGGACCTCAGCTTTTTGCTGTCAGAACAATTGACCAGGGGAATAATCTTGAAAGATATTACCAGCGTCACTACGTAAACGTCAACAGGGAAAAATTCGACAGATGGCTGCTGTCACAGGTTTCAGCATGTGTCGAGGTTGAGGATGGATCTATGTTTAAAAACTACATGGATTTCGGGAAATATGTTCAGGCAACCTACTTAAAGGACGGGGAGGAAATAGTGGCAACAGCCAAGCTTCTTGTAGGTGCAGACGGTGCGTCATCAAGGGTTAGAAGACGGCTTTATCCAAATAAAAATGGACAAAGGAGATACATAGCAATACAGGAGTACTTCAGACTAACTTATAATCAGCCCTATTACGGCTCCATATTTGATAAGGAGATCACCGATTTCTATTCCTGGACAATACCCAAGGAAGGCTATCTTGTAGTGGGAAGTGCATTGGATCCATACAATGAACCACTGAAAAAGTTTGAAGAGCTGAAGGGAAAGCTTGAGGGGAAGGGTTTTGACCTTGGAGAAAGTTTTGGAAAGAACAGTGCATATCTGCTTAGACCAAGAGGATCAAGGGAGATCCTTACAGGAAAGGGGAGGGTGGCATTGATAGGTGAGGCGGCTGGGTGGATTAGCCCAAGCTCAGCGGAAGGCTTAAGTTATGGTTTCAAGAGTGCCTTGAATCTTTCTGGAGCTATTGAGGAGAATATTGAAAGAGCAGCTACCTTGTACAGAAAAAAATCTAAAAGCCTATATTTAAACATTAAATGGAAGGGAATAAAGTCATTTTTGATGTATAATGATTATACACGGCATATGATAATGAAATCAGGTGTCATGTCCATGGGTTCAATCAAGGAAAAGCTTGCAGAGACAGGGATCATTTGAAGCATTGGGGAAGCATAGGGAACGGTACTATTTGCTTCTTGGGAGTAGATTTTATGAGGTGGTCAGCATGGAGAGAGTCATTACATTTTATTTCAGCCCGACAGGGACTACTGAAAAGGTTGTAAAGGAGCTTGCTAATGTCATCGCAGAGAAGAAAAACTGCGGGGTGCTTCATTATGACTTTACTTTGCCCATGAAAAGAACCGATTATCCCAACATTATGGAAGGAGACATTGTCGTAGCTGGAGTTCCAGTATATGCTGGCAGGGTTCCAAATGTACTTCTTGAGTATCTTTCTGGCTTGAGGGGAAATGGAGCCAGGGCTATTGCAGTTGTTCTTTATGGTAACAGGGCATATGATGACGCTTTGCTGGAATTGAGGGACATACTGGATAATGCATGTCTTGATGTTGTTGGAGCGGCAGCCTTTGTGGGAGAACATTCCTTTTCATATGATCTTGCAATGGGAAGGCCGGATGAGAAGGACCTTGAAACTGCTAGGGATTTTGCCAACAGACTCAGTCTTAAGCTTGATTCTGAAACAACAGAGTTAAGCATCAAGGGAAACCCGAATTACAAGGAATACTACATACCCTTGGATGAGGATGGAAACCCTGTGGATATTCGGAAGGTACAGCCAAAGACAAGGAATACCTGCATGGATTGCAAGATTTGTGCACGAGCCTGCCCAATGGGATCCATTCCAGAGGAAAATGTAAAAATTCTGACGGGAATTTGCATCAAGTGTGGAGCTTGCATAAAGAAGTGCCCTGTGGAGGCAAAATGCTTTGATGACCCTGACTATCTACGACACAAGAGGGAGCTGGAGGAAGAGTTTAAGGAGCGAAAGCTGCCGGAGCTGTTCCTTTGAGTCGCTGGGGACGGTTCTGCTGACTCAAAATTATAATCTCATGACACAGTTATGAATTTTGACAGAGTTTGATTTAGCAGTGGAAGAGAAATTAAATTACGGGGGAGAGCTATGAAGAGATTGAAGAAACCAAATCGACTGAATCCTGGAGACAAGGTTGCACTGGTAAGTCTATCCTGGGGCGGAGCTGGAGATAAGGAACTATTGTGGAGATACAGGCAGGGAAAAGAAAGACTTGAAAAGGTGTTTGGCCTGGTTCCTGTTGAAATGAAACACACACTGGCAGGCTCTGAATACATATATAATCACCCGGAGAAGCGAGCAGAGGATTTAATGGAAGCCTTCAGGGACAGCTCCATAAAGGCTATCATTGCAACAATAGGAGGAAACGATAGCATGAGGATGCTGCCATACATTGATTTTGATATTATTCGAAGCAATCCAAAGGTTTTCATGGGCTACTCAGATACCACCACAACCCACCTCTTATGCCATAAGGCAGGTATTTCAAGCATATATGGACCAACGTTAATGGTTGACTTTGCAGAAAATATCTCCATGAGCGAGTACACGGTTGAAGGCATTAAAAAAACTCTTTTCACTCCTGAACCCATTGGAAGGGTTGAACCTTCAGCAATATGGACAAGCGAGTATCTTCCCTGGGAGGAGAAAAACAAGTTCACAGAAAGAGCGTTCAAAAAAAATGATGGCTATGAACTGCTTCAGGGAAGGGGAGTTACTAGGGGTAGATTGATTGGTGGCTGCTTTGAGGTGCTTGATATGCTACGGGGTACAGAGATTTTTCCGGACAGGGAAGATTTTGAGGACACGATACTGTTTCTGGAAACGTCTGAGGAAAAACCACCAGCTTGGCTTCTGGAGTCCAGCTTGAGAAGCTATGGGGTTAATGGTATTTTTGACAGAATCAAGGGTATGATCTGGGGTAAGCCTCAGGATGAAACCAATAAGAATGAGTACAAAGAGGTCATATTAAAGGTGCTGAAGGAATTCAACAAACAGGATATGCCTGTTCTCTATAATATGAACTTTGGACACACTGAGCCTAAGATATGTCTTCCATACGGAGTGATGTCTGAGATAAACTGTGAGGAGAAATCATTTGCAATACTTGAGGCTGCGGTTCAATAAGGGTTTAAGTGTTACCATTAGAGGTGTGAATATTAATAAACTCATGAGGTCGTTATTGAATCTGGGCATCGGTGAACTTACAGCAGCAGGGCTGTCTACCTATCTCTACCTTACATTGAAAATTCACCTGGTAGGTATGGGAAATACAATGGCATTTGGATATCTCAATTAAAACGAAAGTAAAAACAAAAAATAAATATGTTTTGACTACGAAAAAAGTAGCTCTAAACATATTATACGAGGAGAGGTTATGTGAAGAATAGATTTATTTTGGGTGTTGTTGTGACAATTGTTCTAGGAATAATAACATTCTACCCCAAGGATATCATCGGAATAATTGGAAAGGAACCGAACATATCAGAGAATGCACATGTAAGAGTAATTAGCAGAGAGAATATCGAGGATTCAGGAATAGCAAATGAATCCCAGAGCCAGGAACATGCTAAGGAGATATTTGACTACTTCACAGATTACAAATTTAGGAGAACAAATAAAAGCTACAGTGATTTGGATGAGATGGCAAGCTACACCATAAAAATAACCGATGAGGGAGAAGAGATGTTTTTCGTTACAATCAGGGGAGATAAGTACATTTCCATAACAGATAAAAGGGATAACTACTTCAGCTACAAATTGTGGGGAGACGAGTTTGATCTTGATTACATAGAAGAATACTACCAGTCATTGAACAACTAGTGGATAACAACATCATTACATAATTTCACCTTGAGGAAGGGATACAATTGAAAATAAAGAGCATAAAACCGAAGGAAATAGCAATGGGCTTCACAGGAAGCCTCCTTGGAGCAGGCTTTGTTTCCGGACAGGAAATAATGCAGTTTTTTGGAGTGTTTGGCTCCTATGGTCTTATAGCCATGCCAATTTCATTAACATTATTGTATATATTGGGATGTTTTGTTATGAAAACAGCCCGAAAAACAGGGATAACAGAGTTTGACAAGATAATTATCCGCAAGGATATTCATTGGTTGCGGGGTTTTTTCAGTGGTACATACTTATTTTATCTTTTTGGCACCGTAATAATCATGACGGCAGGAACGGGAGCCCTTTTGAACCAGATGTGGGGTGTCCCCTCAATAATTGGAAGTGGAATTATGGCGGTACTGCTGGGGATAGTTGCCTTATGGGAGGCAAAGGGAGTGCTATGGGTTTTTTCAATAACCGTACCCTTCCTTATTGCTGTTGGTATGGTAACTGGGGTGTTCTCCATTATTTTATTTGAACCAGGTTACATAGCTGCATCACCTTTTTCAGGAGAAAATCCCTTGCTTGGAAACTGGATTTTCTCAACTGTGGCCTTTGTTTCATATAATATGATGGGAGCAATTTCGATTCTTGTACCCATCTCTCCGGATGTGAAGGAGGAAAGAACAATACATAAGGGAATGCTTAGGGGGACTGTTCAGCTGTCGATAGTCTTTATATGCATACTGCTTCCTCTAATTCTATTCAAGCCTGTTCTTTCTGACGCAGAGCTTCCTATGCTTGCTCTTGCTGACAAAATTAATCCAATGTTGGGATTAATATATTCGATACTGTTGTTTACTGGAATGTTTGGTACCGCTCTGTCGTTTTTGTACGGGGCAGCATATAGAATTAGAAAGTACAGGGAGTACAAGCTTAAACCACTTATTGGGGTACTGGTTTCAGTTGCATTTATGGGGAGCCTGTTGGGCTTCAAGGAGCTGATTGGTATCGTACTGCCAATCTCAGGTTATATAGGATTTTTCGCGATGATAGGGATAACAAGGCACTATTTAGCCATCAGAAAAACTGGGGAGGTAGGATAGAGTGAAGGCAGAGATCAACCTTATAACAATCTGGACTGACAATGTTGAAAAGATGAAGGCTTTTTACACTGAAGTCATATGCTTTGAGCCGATCAATGACCTTGGGGACTATGTGGAATTTCAAAGCAGTGGAGTCAGGTTTGCCATCTGCAACAGAAGCGTCATGGTTGGATTTAGCGAGGAGTATTTGAAGAAATCTTCAGGGCAGGCTTTTGAACTCGCATTTCCCTGTGATACTTCTGAGGATGTGGACATCACCTATGAGAAGCTCATAAAGCTGGGAGCAACACCTGTGCACAAACCCCAGGACATGCCCTGGAACCAGAGAACTGCTTTGTTTGCAGACCCCGATGGTAATATTCACGAGCTGTTTGCTGAAATAGAATAAACAAAAAAACCCTTCCTTATGTATGCAGTAATACCCTTTTCGACTCAATCGAAAGGGGTATTTATCTTATGAAAGGGGTTGTTCTTATGGATGAAAAAAGCTCAGTCCATTACCCGCAGGATGAAATGACCACAATGCTCATTCCTGTAACAATAGGCTGTCCCTGGAACAAATGCATCTTCTGCACCATGTACAAGGATGATGAATACAGCTTGGTCCCCATGGAACAGATCAGACAGCAGCTTATAAACGGCTACAAGTATACTGAGAAGGTTTTTCTCACGGGAGCTGACCCACTTTATACAGGTCACTCTAAAATGATGTCGATATTGGAAGAAATTAGCAAACGCCTTCCATATTGTGCCCGTGTTGCCTCCTATGCATCAATTAGAAGCGTCTCAAGGTTTTCAGACAAGGAACTGTCCCAGCTTCACCATGCTGGCCTTAGATTGCTCTATATAGGCTTTGAGACCGGGAGTGACAGGTTCCTGAAACTTTTGAACAAGGGTCACACCAGGGAGGATGCAATCAGGGAGGCCAAGAGACTTGAAAAGGCAAAACTTCCCTATAATGCTATCATACTTACTGGAATCGGAGGTGCAGACACCTGGGAGGAAAATGCCCGGGAAACAGCCCGTATGATAAACCAGATCCATCCAAAAACCCTGATCACAATGAATCTTATGCTTATGGAGGGGTCAGGTTTGTCAGCTCTTGTTGAAAAGGGAGAGTTTATTCCTGCCCCAAGAATTGAAAATCTTCTGGAGACAAGGGCGTTACTTCAGAATCTAGATCTAGACAAGAGGATGGAATTCGATACAACCCATCCCTCCAACTTAATAAAGATAAGGGGCGAGCTGCCTGGGGACAGGGATAGGCTGCTGGGAGAAATTTCAAAGGTTTTGGAGGGAAACTAGGCTTAAACTATACCCTGATATGGTAAAATCATATTATAGGTGTCAAGACAAAATACAAGGAGGTCAAAATGATATACAGAAACGCAACCAAAGAGGACATACCTCAGATATCAGAGCTTCAGAAAAAATACCATGTATCAACAATCAGCGAAGATGATAAGCCGGATGGCTTCGTAACAACACTATTTACACCTGAGCAGTTTGGAGACCTTATCCACAAGGAGCAAGGAATTGCCATCGCCTGTGATGGAGACAGGGTTGTAGCTTATGCAATGGCCGCCTCCTGGGACTATTGGTCAGAATGGCCCCTTTTCCAGCATATGATCAAGGACCTGCCAGAGACAGAGTATATGGGTGAAATCCTTTCAACTGAGAATTCATACCAGTATGGACCGATCTGCATCGAGAAAACCTATAGGGGTACTGAGGTGCTACCAAGGCTCTTTGACTTTTCAAGGGAGCAGATGAACAGGAGGTTTCCAATCCTAATCACCTTTATCAATCATATAAATCCAAGATCCTACAAGGCCCATGTGGACAAGCTGGGGTTGGATGTTATAAAGGATTTCCAGTTCAACGGAAACAACTACTACGAGCTGGGTTATGACACATCAAAACCTGTAAAGGGAATATAACTGGAGGAGAGCTATGAAATTTTACTGTTCCAAGTGCAATAAAGAGGAAAGCGTAGATACACCAAAAGCAAAATGTGAATGTGGAGGTCTCTGGAAGCTGGATTATCAGGCTCCAAAATTTGAACTTGATAAGATTAGAAGTGATAAATGGGGACTTCTAAGGTACAGGGAATGGATTCCAGTTGACAGGAAAGCTCTCGGGAAGGTTTCCCTTGGGGAAGGTATGACCCCTGCCATACATCTGGATGAGGACCTTATGCTAAAGATGGATTATTTTATGCCAACCCTGTCATTTAAGGACAGGGGAGCGGCGGTCCTTGTCGCCCATGCAAAATCAATCGGGGTCCAGTCTGTTGTACAGGACAGTAGTGGAAATGCTGGGAACAGTGTTGCTGCCTATAGTGCCAAGGCTGGAATAAAGTGCGAAATATTTGTGCCAGAGGGAACATCACCAAAGAAGATTGGTATGATCAGTTCCCATGGAGCCAAGGTGAATGTTGTTCCAGGATCCAGGGACCATTGTGCAGATGTGTGCAGAAGAAAGGTTGAGGATGAAGGGATCTATTACGCAAGTCATGTATTCAATCCCTTTTTCTACCAGGGTACAAAGACATATATATATGAGATTTACGAACAGCTTGGTAGAATACCAGAGAACCTTTTTATCCCATTGGGCAACGGAACACTGTTTTTGGGGGTCATGATAGGCCTGGAGGAGCTGCTTCAGTCTGGAATCATTGATAATATGCCAAGCATATATGCAGTTCAGGGTGAGAACTGCGCACCTTTTGCTGAAACCCTTGCAGCAGGTGAAAAGGTGATCAGGCACATCACTCCACAAAAGACAATGGCTGAGGGGATTGCAATAGGTGCTCCCATGCGTGGGGATGAGATTCTTCAGTATATTTACAAGTACAATATTCGCGTAATAACGGCTCCTGAGGATGGAATAATACCTGCTCGGGAAAAGCTTGCCAAGAAGGGTATATATGTTGAACACACCACGGCTGCAACCTATGCAGCATACCTTAAGCTTCTGGAGCAGGAGGGAAGACTTAAGGATGTCCTACTTCCAATGTGTGGAGCCGGACTAAAATCAGACCACTAGAGAAAGGATGATACCATGACAAAGATATCACCATCAATGGATAGATGGATAGAAGAAGCTAAAAAGGATCCCAGCTCTTCCCAGATTGGGATGTATCTTTTTCACAACGGAGTAGTCAGACAGACCCCGAAGGCAAAGGTAAGGCAAGGAATTGACGACGGTTCCCAGGTGAGGGGCATGGAGTTTGGATATGATGAAGAGAAGGTTCAGGCTGCAGTCGAGGAAGCGAGAAACCTGGATGGGATCTACCATGTAAGGGTCTGGCTCAATGAAGGGGAGCTTAAGGTTGGAGATGACATAATGTATGTTCTTGTTGGAGGAGACATCAGACCCCATGTAATCGATGCCCTTCAGTTTCTCGTTGAGAGGATCAAGACACAATGCGTAGTGGAAATAGAGAAGAAGTAGCGAGGTGAAATGATAGGATTATGAAGATAATAATTTCTCCAAGCAAGACCCAGGATAGAGAGAAGACAAATGTTCATGGCAGGGACCTTCTTTGGCCTGAAAAGACAAATAAGCTCCTTAGGGAAACCCATGAGCTTTACAGCAATTGGAAGTCTGACCATAAGAAGGTTATTGCAATTGACCTTTACAAGGGTGTTGCATTTGCTGGAATCAACTACCACGACTACAACAAGGAACAGAAGGATTATCTGGACAATAATCTCCTGATTCTTTCAGCACTTTATGGTGCGGTTAGTCCGCATACACTAATCTGGCCCTACAGACTGGATATGACAATGAAGCCCAGGGATGGAACACTTTACAGCTACTGGAAGGATGAAATAAGGGAGATCTTCAAGAGAGAGGACCTTGTTGTGAATCTTGCCTCCTATGAGTTTTCACGAATGGTGAAGATAGAGAAGCATAAAATGTTAAATATCCATTTCAAGAAGGGATTTGGGAAGGAGAGCAAAAGACTCTCAAGCTATGAAGGAAAGAAAGCAAGAGGAGAAATGGTGGGGATTCTTGCTGAAAATCTTGCCCATACAAGGGAAAGAATCAGGAACCTTGCTCCAGAAGGCTTTAGGTTTGATTCCCAGCTTTCAGATGAGAACAACTATTATTACGGACTCTCCCTCTAAACCCTGTTGACCGTAAGGAAAATGGATACCGTACCAATCACGGCCAGGACCGTGCTTATAAGGAGCAGCTGGGATGGTCCTCCCAGGTCAAGGACAGCACCTCCAAGAAGACTGGCGAAAACTCCACTTAAGGTCATCATACCCGTAACAAGGGACTGGCCCTTTACAGCCTCTCCCTTTTCCATGACCTCATCCGCCAGATGCACTGCTGATGAGAGGAAAAGCGGGAATGAAATCAGCTGAAATAGAAATGCAAGGTACACAAATCCAACAGAGGGTGCCAGATATGTAAAGAATACCTTTCCGATAAAGGCCAGGGAGGAAAGCTTTAGCATTGCCTGGCTGCTGAATCTTTTTCTCAGTTTGCTGAAAAAGAAAAGCCCAGGCATCTCAAGAAGGGCCATAAAGGAGAAAAGCCTGCCCATCTGGCTGCTGTCCCCTCCGATGTTTCTAAGTATCTGAATCAGAAAATTGTTGATTACAGCATTCTGGAAGAATACCAGCATAATCCCAAGGGTAAGGACCACAAAGATCTTGTTTCTCTTCATGAATTGGAAAAGAGTTATGGCAGCATCTTCATCGGGTTCATCAAAGGACGAATCCGGGATATGAACTGTAAGCTCCTTTTTGAACAGCTTGTCTGTAAGAAAAAGGGCAGAAAGTAGCAGAACTATAACAATAACACCAGTCAAGGGGATTGTCTTTGTTCCAAAGGCCAGGACCAATACACCTAGGATTGAGCTTATAAAAGCGTAGGCGACAGAACCAACGCTCCTTGTAGCCCCAAAGTTTATGTAGCTTCCCGCCTTGCTGAAATGAAAGGCAATGGAATTTATTAGAGGCTGCAGGGATATCTGAAGAGCACCTGTAAGGACAAACACTGATGTAAGGACAATCGAGCGCTGATCCATAAAATACAGAGAGCCGGTTCCCAGGATAAGTGCCGCACCCATAACATGGACCACAGAGATCAGTGATAGCTTCTTGGACCTGTCGGCAATATCAGCAAGCACAGGCTGAATAAGAACTGCAAGGATATTTGCAAAGGCAAGGATAAACCCGATTTGGGAGTTTGAGTATCCCCGATCCAGCAGGAACACTGATGCGAAGCTTATTATTACAGCAAAATACATCCAATAGAAGCCCTGAACTGCGGCATATGTAAAATTTAGAAATCTGTTCATATTATCACCATTTTTCTTGTTATTAATGTATTGTAACATTCAGGAAGGAAAGTAACAACCGGGTATTCATCTGATTTATGAATATTGAAATCAAAGGAGGTAATCCCATGGGCTTTGTAAGCGAATGGAAGGACAATTATGTGGTTAAGCAGGTGAAAAATCTGAAGATTCCAGAGTTAAAAAATTCTGAGAAGGTAAGAGAGGAGCTTGTCTTTTCCGGTAAGGTGCAGAGGGTCGGGTTTAGGCTGGAGGTGTTTGAACTTGCAAAGAGGCTTGAACTGACGGGATGGGTCGAGAATCTTTCAGATGGAAGCGTAAGGGCACAGGTTCAAGGCGATAAGGAAAGAATAGATTTTCTTGCTGAGTTCATGAAATCCCTTAAGAGAGCCAGGGTGGATAAGGTCCTTGAAATCCAGCTGGAAGTTATGGAAGATGAGAAAGGATTTATCATCAAGTGATAGGATTAAAAAATCAGGTGGACACCTGATTTTTTTAATGGTGGTGATGATTGTATTTCTTGTTTTCCAAGGACTTTTTCAAGGCGTCCCTTATTGTTTCGTAGAGCTCAGGAGGGCAGAAAAGATAGATCTTCTCACCTGGAGAGCCTTTGATAACAATGAGTTTCTTGGTGTTGTTGTATTGGATATCATTTATTCTTTCCCAGGCTATGCTCCTGCTGTCGTTGAAGGTGGACAGGAGACCAGCACCTGAGGTTGTGGGGTTCTTGGAAAATACTCCTGCAAGAAATGTCAGTATTCCAATGGTTTTTGCCTTTTCTTTATGATCTTTACTAGATTTCATCCTTATTCCTTTATCATCAACGACATAGTCTACAGAATACTTGCCGCCATATACAGCAAGGATAAAAATAAATCCCAGAATCAGGGCTACTGTAACTAGAAGGACTCCATACCATGCCTTTATTGCTATTAAGAATACCAACAACAGACCAAAGGGTATACCTATGGCAATTCCCAGCTGCTTTAGGATAGTGTTGTCCTTGAGTACTGATACTTCTGAGCTCCATTTGATTGGTAACAAATTAATCACCTCAATTATTATATTCCCTATGCTACAGATTTTAAGCAATCACAAAGAAATATGTATTTTACTTGTTTTAAGGATAGTTGTAATTCAATTGTAATCAAATGCATGCTCAATCCGCTATAATGATATTATGAGAGGGACATATATCTAGGGGTATTTGATCGTTAAGGAGTGAGTGAAAATGAAAAGGAGGCTTTATCTAGTATTTACTGTTCTAATGGGTATTGTTATTGCAGGGTGTAGCTTCCTGCCAAGCCAATCATCGATTTGGACATAATCATTGAAGGCTATGATAAATTTGATGAAGTTAAGAATGTTCTTGAAGGCATGGGATACTACCATGAGGGGGACTTGGGCATAAAAGGCAGGGAAGCTTTTGAATATGAGGGTAAGGAAAGCTACATGACTCACCATATTTATGTGTGTCCAAAGGACTCACAAGCCCTCCAGAACCATCTGGCATTCAGGAACCATCTGAGAGAGAATCCAGATGACAGGGATAGGTACGGTCAGGTTAAAGCAAAGGCTGCTTTTGAATATCCAAAGGACATCGATGGCTACATGGAAGCAAAGAGTCCTGTTATTGCTGAGATATATGAAAAGCTGGGATTGAAGGTCCAATAGTGGAGGTGGCTATGAAGCTAATAATTAAGCGTTTTGAAGAACTTTCTGCAGATGAGTTGTATAGGATTCTCAAAGTAAGGTTTGAGATATTCGTTATAGAACAAGAGTGCATTTATCCCGAGATAGACGGTAATGACCAACATTCATACCATGTGTATCTTGAGGATGATACTGGGATAAAAGCCTACTTAAGGGTGGTTGACAGGGGAATCTCCCATGAAGAGGTGTCCATTGGCCGTGTCTTGACTACGGAAAGGGGAATTGGCCTGGGAAATCGGATTCTTTCCGAGGGAATCAGGGTTGCAAGGGAAAGAATGAATGCAGACAAGATTGTTATAGAAGCACAATCCTATGCGAAAGAATACTATGAAAAATTTGGCTTTAGACAGGTATCTGAAGAGTATGTGGAGGATGGAATCCCTCATATGCAGATGATATTGGAGTAACAGGAATATTTTACTTACTGAAAGAGGGGGATGGATACATTGGAGATTATATCAGTTAGGGATAATCCGGAATTCAAGGAAATGGCAATCCAGTATTTTCAGCGGGTATGAGCATCGCCAGCAAGCATGAAGGTGTATGAAGACAGCATAGAAAATTGTTTAGGCACAAAAAGCCCATTGCCCCAGTGGTATCTTCTTTTGAGAGACAATGAAATAATTGGGTGTGGAGGGTTGATCACAAATGATTTCATCAGTCGAATGGACCTCTATCCCTGGGTTTGTGCAGTATACATAGAAGAGAACTATAGGGGAAGCAACTTTGGAGCGTTGATTATTGAAAAAGCAAAGGAGGATACAAAAAAAGGAGGCTTCTCAAACCTATACCTATGTACGGACCACATCGGGTATTACGAAAAACTTGGCTTTGAACATATTGGAACAGGCTATCACCCTTGGGGAGACAGCTCAAGAATCTACTCCATAGAGGTGTAGTCGATTTAGAGGAGAGAACAGCATGAAACTTGAAAAACTAATACTGGAATATGAGAATGATTTTTTTAATAAGGATTTTTGTGATGTGAAAGGAAATCTAGACATGCGCATTCACGATGAATTTTTTGAAATTGGAAAGTCAGGACAGATATTCTACAAGGATTCAATAATAGGTTTCCTGAACAATCTTGATTCCGACAGAGATATTGAGATCATTGATTTTAAGGTGAAGGATTTAAGGGAGGGTCTTCTTATTGCAAACTATATTTCAAATGAGAGGGAGCTTGGAATCAATGCTCTTAGAACCTCCATATGGATGAAGGAGGAGGGAGAGTGGAAGCTTTTGTTCCATCAAGGCACAATAACTGAGCTTGAGAGTTATTAAGTTGAATTTGGGAGTTTAATGGAGGTGGTTCTGATCAAACTTGAGTTGACGGTCATGTCAGAATAACATGCCAAGGAAGTATGTAACTGGAAGTATGAGGATGAGTATTCCGTATACAATCTTTCGGATTGGGAAACAGTGGTACAGAATAATTGGGAACTGTCCATAAAGGAAGAGAGGGAAGCTAATTTTTTGTCAGTTACCCAGAAGGATCAATTAGTAGCCTATGGTGTCATAACAATGAAAAATGATAGTGTGCTAATTGGAATAGGCTTAAAACCATCACTTTGTGGTAAAGGCCTGGGCAAAGAAATTATGAGGCTGTTGATTGAAGAGGGGAAAGCTAGGTTTCCTGATGCTCCAATGGCATTGGAAGTAAGAACCTTCAATAAAAGAGCAATCAAGTGCTATGAAAGCATTGGATTTGAAATAAGGGAAAAGTATCGTAGAGATACTCCTACCGTAGAAAAGGCAGAATTTTATTATATAGTGCACTCAGATGCTGAATGATAAAGTGCCCAAGGGAAGGTTTCCCTGGGCACTTTATAAACTTACTTTTCAATCAGAATTTCAATTTCACTCTTTTCCATGAGTCCGTTCAGATAATCCATCTGCTTCTCCTGAGTTTTTAGTTGGATAAGCTGATTTGTTAGATCATCCCGAATTTCCTCAAAAAGGGGAGGTGCCATCATTGCCATCTGCTCTTTGGTCACTTCCTCACCAGCTGCCTTACGGGCATCAATCTGGTCTTGAGCCTCCTGAACCAACTCCAGGTAATAATCCTCAACCTCTTTTTCGGTTACAGTTACTTCACCAACATACTCATCAAACAATGCTTTAACACTAAGGTCTTCAAGTATGATTCTTCTGAAGTCATCCTCTGAATAGAGATTGTCTGATAGGGCGGTCAGATAATCCTCCTCTGATCCATAGTGATCCCTAAAGGCGTCAATCTCTGCCTGAACAACTGATTCACTGGGTGCCAATCCAAGATTTTGAGCCTCCTGAGTCATGACCTCAACCTGGATCATTTGGTTTAGGACCTGTTCATTTATTCTTTCCTTTACTTGGTCACCCATTTCACCTTCAAGGCTAAGTCCCTGCTGCTGGTAGCCGGCAATCATTCTTTCCACGGCCCTTTCATAGGGACCCTGATGAAGGTCAACTCCATTGACTCTAGCAATTGGATCGCCAAGTTCAAAGGTGCCGTTACCTGTTTCATTGCCTCCTGAACAAGCTGAAAGAACAAGGACAAGGGACAGAGCTATTATTAATTTACTTGATTTTCTAAGCATAATCATACTCCTTTCGTAATACTGCACTTATGGACAATAGTACCACATGGAGTGCTCCATTACAACGATTGATAGGAATCTGACTATTTTTAAATTGGTGAATTCCATCGGGAAAAAGCAAAAATGACCGTCTCCCATGCTTTTGACAAACCCATGGAAAATAAGAAAAGGGGCTGTCGGTAAATAGCCCCATAAGAAGACCAGTACACTTTTAACGGGATGTACTGGTCTTTTATTTTTGCAAAAAAGGAAAAAGATGGCCAATTGCAGCCATCTCGCCCCCGCTATAGTGTATACTATAACTATCATGAACAACTACCATTATACCCAATTTTTCGAGATAGGGCAACAGGCAATAAACTTTAATCTGTATCAAATAGGATTACCAGCAGACGACCCCGTCTATACCCTTAAAAAAGTAATGGAGGATCTTGATTTTTCTGGCTTGACTGCCAGATATTCTACCAAGGGAAGAAAAGGCTACAATCCTATTATGATGTTTGCAATACTAACTTATGCAAATATGAGAGGAGTCAAAGCTGTTGACCGCATTGTGGAACTCTGCGAACGAGACATCGCATTCATATGGCTAAGCAAAGGTGAAAAGCCCAAACGTGATGCCTTCTACGACTTCATAAAAAACAAGCTAAGTGATGAAGTCCTGGACAATCTGCACTATCAGTTTATCAAAAGACTTAAAAAAGAAGGATTCATAAGCCTGAACAGCCTGTTCATAGACGGTACCAAAATCGAAGCCAACGCCAACCGTTACACCTTTGTGTGGCGAGGTAGTGTCAATTATCGTTTGGCGGGGCTATTGGATACGATTGATGAGCTATATACAAGATACAATACCATTATCACAAACGCCGGCTACAAGCGAGAATATGGATTGGATCAAGAAAGAATGTTCATCATTGAAGGTATGGACAAGGTTAGGGAAGTCATACAAAAGAATAGAGATAGAAAGAAAACCAATCAAAAGAAAATATCCAACAACACAATCCTGAAGATTGAAAATATTTCTCCTTTGGAATTGTTGAAATTGCAAGTCAACCTGTTCAAAATAGCCAAGGGGGAAGGAATCTGTTTTGTTGCTGGGAAAGGACAGCAAAAATCAGATATCCAAAAGCTATATGAAGAGATTGAGGCGTGTGGGAACCGACTGCTTAAATACCAGAACCACTTCAAGATCATGGGTGAAGATAGAAACAGCTACTCAAAAACAGATATGGAAGCAACATTTATGCGCATGAAAGACGACCATATGCAAAATGGGCAGCTAAAACCGGCATACAACGTGCAAATTGCTGTAGAGAACTACTTCATAATTCACACCCACATAAGCAATGATAGAACAGATTACAATACCTTGATACCTGTGCTTGAAAAACACAAAACAATCCTGGGAGAGCAGCTGGAAGAAGTCACTGCAGACAGCGGATACAGCAGCGAACAAAATCTACGATATTTAAGAGAAGAAGGAATCGAAAGCTACATCAAACTGCAGACCCATGAAAAGATGAAGACAAGAGCCTACAGG
>NZ_JBJXRK010000033.1:0-20357 GCF_046224405.1 Gudongella ferriphila
TATTCAGAAAGATATTTTCTTCTTAAATGTTTAGGGTTACCCACAGACGAAGATGATCCGGATGCTAAAACACAAGCACAGCCAACAAATCAAGCTACCAATAAAAAACAACAATCACCTAAAAATAACCAGTCATTACTGCAACAGATGTATGAGTTGATTAAGGTCAAAGACATGGCGGAGGCAGCTGTAGACTACACCACACAACAGTTTAAGAAAAAGCATTCCAAGGAATTAACTGAGACAGAAATCAAGAAAACAATTGAATGGCTTAAGAGTCAATAATGGAGGGTTCAAACCCTCCTGGGAGGTGAGAAGTTGTCAGATGTAAAGTGGATTAAGATTACTACCAATATGTTTGAAGATGAAAAAATTGACTTTATAGAGAGTCTTCCTGAATCTGATGCCATCCTGGTGATCTGGATTAAATTGTTGACTCTTGCAGGTAAAGCCAATGCTAATGGGTTCATATTTTTAACAGAACAGATACCTTATACAGATGAGATGTTATCCCATAAATTTCGGAGGCCTTTAAGCACTGTTAAATTAGCCCTGAATACTTTTAAAAAGTTAGAAATGATTGATTATACCAACGATGGATTCTTGAGGCTCACAAACTGGGATAAACATCAGAACATTGAAGGGCTTGAGAAGATAAGAACACAAAACAGAATACGCAAACAAAGGCAAAGAGAAAAGGAAAAACTAGAAATTTTAGAGGGTGGTCACGTGACGTCACGTGACAGTCACGCAACAGAAGAAGAATTAGAAGAAGAATTAGAATTAGATAAAGAAGAAGATATTACTTCTAAGGTAGTAGACTTTTACAAAGATATGTTACCGGATTTACCTCAACCTAGAAAGATGACCAATAAGAGAAAAAAACATATTAAAGCAAGAATAAACGAATATGGCTTTGATGAAGTAATAGTAGCCTTACAAAAGATAAGAGATTCCGACTTTTTACAAGGGAGGAACGATAGAGACTGGAAGCCTGATATTGATTGGATCTTCAATGTAAACAACTTTGTGAAGGTCTTGGAAGGAAAGTATGACAACCGGAAAGGGGGAGAAAATGGATTCGCTGGAAACAATAGCACAAAGGATGATGCAAAAGATACACCGTGGGGAGATCTCAGTCACATCTACTACTCAGAAAATTGAATATGAGTGCGAAATCTGCAAGGATGAGGAATGGATCATTGACCAGGATACAAACTCAGCAAGACCTTGCAGATGCAGGGAGGCAAAATTATATAAAAGGATTATTGAGAGTTGTGGAATAACAGAGGCATTCCTACAAAAGACCTTTGATAATTATGAGGTTTTGAGCGAACCTACAAGAAGGATGCTCATTACTGCCAGGAAGTACGTTGAGAATTTTGACCTCATCAGGGACACGAAAAACAACAGCCTTGGATTGCTGGGTCAGGTTGGATCAGGTAAGACCCATCTAACAATAGCAGTAGCCAATGAGCTCATGAAAAAGAACATAGGGGTCAGGTATATGCAGTATAGGGAAGATCTTCCAAGGATCAAGCAGGTGGTCACATCCGAGATTGATTATAACAGAGAGATGAGCAAGTACAAAAATGCAGCGGTCCTGCTCATAGATGACCTATACAAGAACGCAATAGGCAAGGGTCCTTATGGTGAGTACCTGAATGAAGCGGACAAGCGGATAATGTTTGAGATTATAAATCACAGATATATCAAACAGCTGCCAATAATCATATCTTCCGAATGCAGTGCAATGCAGATTCTTGATTTGGATGAGGGGATAGGCAGCAGAATGATAGAGATGACCAAGGGACATATAGCTGAGATATCAGGCAAGGAACATAATTACAGGTTGAGGAGGTAGGAAGGTGGATGAGAAAACTAGGAAACACATTGATATTGTGGAGGAAGCTGTAAGGATAATGCGTGATTATCCTGAAATGACACATACAGAAGCGTTAGATAAGGCTAAAGAAGTATTGGGATATGAGGAGGGTGAAGATGATTAGATACCTGACAATTTACAAAAGATTGAGAAGGAAAGTTCATCACTTGGAAATACAAAACAGTGTATTCCAAGAGGTTATCGAAAACGCTAGACAATATGCGGAAGAGTTAAAGGCCCAGAATCAAGCCTTGAAAGATGCACTCAAAAAAGCAACAGCAGAGCCAGAGGTTGATTACTGGAAGACAGCACTTGATGAGGACATTGAGCAATACATTCTAAAGGAGGGAGAAGATGAGAACCTATGAAGAAATAGCCGCTGAAATTAGAAACCAGATAAATATTGGATTTGACCATGCAGATGGGAAAGATAAAACAGCACTAGTTTTTTATGATTCAGATGCCGAGATTATAATCCAAGCCCTTGAAAAGCAGTTAGCGAAGAAACCTGAAAGATTGAACGCATTTAGAAGTATAGGAAAGTGCGGAGGCTGTGAAAGAGTCATAAGCACAAGAACCGCAAGTGCATATTGTCAGTACTGTGGAAACAAAGTGGATTGGAGGAATGAGAATGAAACCAGAAGAAGCATTGAAAATAATTGGTGATTGGATTTCGGAACAGACAGAAGCAAGAAAATACTTCAAATGTGAGATATATGAGTTATCAGAAGCATTGATTGTGCTAAAAAATTTAGTCGAGGAGAGTATGGATGAATGAAACACACACTAAACACCTTAAACCATGGGGAGTATATCAATTCCCTTGGGGGATAGCAACCAAACACAGGAAGGGAGATTGGGATAGGGTGTTTATATCACTACAAGAAATAGATGTATCAAGGCTTGATGTAGTAGTGAACGATGATGGGATTTTAATAAAAGGAATTAGGGAGGAATAGACAATGAATCAAGTTATTCTTATAGGGAATTTAACACGTGATCCGGAAATGAAATACACACAATCAGGGCTAGCAATCACAAGATTTACCCTTGCACTCAACAGACCAAAAAAGGACGGACAAGACCAGGGGGCAGATTTCATCAACATAGTCACGTTTGGGAAATTAGCCGAGAATTGTGCTAACTATCTAGCAAAAGGCGGAAAGACAGCGGTATCAGGTAGGATTAATTCTGGAAGCTACGAGGACAAGGACGGAAAGAAGGTATATACAGTTGATGTAATTGCAAATAGCGTTGAGTTTTTAGAGTGGGGCGACAAGAAGGAATCATCAGGAACAGACTACTCCGACATAGATGGATTCCATCCCACCGATAATGACGATATACCTTTTTGATAAAAGGGGTTGAGATAAATGAGGCTCGAATTGAATAGCTACTACAATATGGATTGCATGGAAGGTATGAAGTTGATACCAGATAAATATTTTGATCTTGCTATAGTTGACCCGCCCTATTTCACGGGACCAGAAAAGAGGAACTATTATGGTAGAAGGGTCAGCCCCATAGGAGTGCAACGGAAATACAAACCATCCAAAGAGTGGGGTTTGCCTGACGATAGTTACTTTAAGGAATTGGTAAGGATTTCTAATAATCAGATAGTGTGGGGAATAAACTACTTTCCTACCACTGTATTGGATGGTAGCGGGCGTATAGTATGGGATAAAGTAAACGGAAGTTCATCCTTTTCAGATTGTGAGATAGCATACTGCAGCTACCACGACAGCGTGAGGATTTTCAGGTATATGTGGAATGGAATGATGCAAGGTAAATCAATCTCAGAAGATTCGGTTCAACAAGGCGATAAAGGGAAGAACGAAGTTAGAATACATCCTACTCAAAAGCCTATAAAGCTATACAAATGGTTATTGTATAACTATGCCAAAACAGGAGACAAGATACTTGATACTCATGTGGGGAGTGCATCATCACTAATAGCATGCCATGAAATGGGGTTTGAGTTTATGGGATTTGAAAAGGATGAAGTCTACTACAAAACATCATTGGATAGGTTGAACAAAGTAAGACGTCAGATTAGTATGTTCGATTTGGAGGCTTTATGATGGGAGATGTAATAGAAGTTGGGAAGTTCGTACCTTGTGATATTTGCAAGAGAAGACAAGCAACGTTACTGTGCGATATGCCGATTATGATAAATAAAAGTCTCCACCGGAAAAAGCCTGACGGAACGACTGACTATGAAAATAGCTTCAAAGAATACACTCAAACATGTGATAGGGAAATTTGCGAAAAGTGTGCCATTGAAGTAAATAGCGGGATTCATTTCTGTAAGATATGTTACTCAAAGCTAAAGTAGGAGGGTGTAAATGACTTATAAGATTATCATACCTGGTGAGATGCCAGGACTTAATAAAATTATCAAGGCAGGCAAAAGTCATTACCACGCTTACAACAAATTAAAA
The DNA here is from genome assembly GCF_046224405.1 of Gudongella ferriphila. Taxonomy (NCBI): domain Bacteria; kingdom Bacillati; phylum Bacillota; class Tissierellia; order Tissierellales; family Tissierellaceae; genus Gudongella; species Gudongella ferriphila. The sequence goes on from NZ_JBJXRK010000033.1 coordinate 4,327, forward strand.
AAGGAAAATACACAGCTTGTTATATGGAGTGTAAAGAAATTGCCACAGATGGAAAAAGTCTACCTTAACATCACATGGTATAGCAAGAACCAGAGGCGGGACCCTGACAACATAGCGGCAGCTGTAAAATTTATATTTGACGGATTGGTGGAGGCGGGAGTAATCAAAAACGATGGATGGAAAGAAAATGCAGGATGGAGCAATACCTTTAAAGTTGATAGCAAGAATCCGAGGATAGAGGTTGAGATTGTGGAGGTGGAGTGATGATTAGAAAAGCATTATTGAGAATTGCAAGATGGATATATCAGTATTATGGAGCTACTGAACTATGCCATGATGATGTAATTGAATATTTAGGGGAGCAGTACAAGATATATTGCATAACTCAGACATATGGCGGTCAAAACAGGATAGAGCTTGTAGGCACTTCAACATATAGTAGGAGGTGATTTGATGGGAGTAAGTACATGGAGCCATGAAGATAATAAGTGGTTACTGGCAAATTATGAAACGCATACACTGGATGAAATGGTGGAGAAATTTCCACGGGCGACAAAGGAGACTATAACATCCAGGTATAGCACGTTGAAAAAGAGGAACCCATATCAAAAATGCAAGGTCAAGGGGTGATTTGCTTATAAAACAACAAGGGAGAATAACTGTAATTGCCTTGATATAGTCATAGAGAAGGATTGTCCATTTTACAAAGAAAAGGTAGGATGCCGATGATAGAGTATCAGGAGTTATATGCCAGCATCTGGAAACAGGCGGTACAAGATGATATTGACAGGGCTATAAAACACCTTACAGATAAGGGCAGGTGGGCTGCATTTGATGCTTACTGCCTCAAAGTGGATGAGGAAGATATATCCATAGAGGACAAGAGGTTCAAGAAAATATTTGCAGACATAAAAGCCTACTCAAAGTTTAAGGCGAGGAAGTTAGGGCCAAGAATCAAACAACTTGTATATGAAGAGGCCCAAGAGTGGCCTAACAACAAACAGTTAAACGTCATTGATCCAGAGTATAAAGATTTAATGGCAGAGTTAGAGCAAGAGGTCAAGGAATTTTCCGAAACGAGGATGCTGGGATTGTGGAGGAGGCTTAAATGAGAATAGAAAAATCAATATTCAGGTACATAGAGCATGAGATGTACTCATACAAATCAACCAAGAGAGAGCTGGCATTATGCAGGGAGGACATCATAGAGGGAACAGCACAGGTAGAGAAAGAGGGAAGTAGAGGGTCAACAATATCAGACCCGACAGGGGCTAAGTCAATAAAACTTGCAAGCTCAACCTTCCTGGCCAAGGCAGAGAGGACACTAAAAGCCATAGACAGAAGCCTTGATATATTGGGGGATAAGCACACGGAATTGTTCAAGCTCAGGTATTTGGAAGGCAGGCCATGGAGAGAGGTCTATCTTGAGATGAACATATCGGACAGGAGCTACTTCCGACTAAGAAGGGAATTGGTCATATCAGTAGGGCTTAATCTTGGACTACTAAGAGAAGATGATTAATTTTGGCAGTATTGTGGCACTTTTGAGAGTAAACCGTATGATACTATGATATTAGCGGAAAATATAAATAATCGAATCATCATATATACCTCCTTTTCTTTGGGGCCTATCACTGGGATGGGTCCCTTTAGTATGTCAATTATTCATAATTTATAGAGGCAACAAGTCAGTGAGTAGCGGGTGACTTCTACCTAAAACATGGGACCTTACTCGTAACACATTTCATGAAGGAGCAGTTGTCCATCAAGCTAAAAGTGGTGGAGAATGCACTGATTAAAAACTCAAGGATAGGGTTTAAATACAAGAAGCATATCCAACCTTGAAAGAGTGCAGGTTATAACTAGATGTGAAAGCTGACGAGTTGCAAATATTTTAGGTGGTGATAATGTGGCTAGGAGCAAATGGCCTATGGTAAGGGACAAACTAATACTTGTTGAAAAATGGTGCCGTGATGGATTATCCGAGGCCCAGATTGCCAAGAATTTAGGAGTGGCAATGTCAACATTCAGTGAATATAAAAACAAATATCCGGAATTAATGGATGCGTTAAAAAAGGGCAAAGAAGTTTTTATCACTGAAATAGAGAATGCCTTATCCAAGAGCGCTACAGGATTTTATTATGAAGAGGAAAAAACATACATCAGGTATGAGGATGACAAGGAAGTTAGGTATAAGGAAGTTGCAAAGAAATACCAGCCGCCTAATGTAGCCGCCTGTAGCTTATTGCTGAAGAATAAGGATAAGGATGATAAGGGTAAGACTAAATGGAGTGACAATCCAGGGAAATTGGATCTGGATAAAGAGGTCGCAGCATTCAATCAGGAAATGGAAAGAAAGAAGATATGGTGATGGTATGGATAAGCTTCATAAGTTCTATTGCACACAAGAATGGCGGGGCCTATCATACAACTCTAAGATAGCAGCAGGCGGTAAGTGTAACAGGTGTGGACATATAGCAGGTAAGATGTCGGAGTTGATAGGACACCACAAGATTGAGTTGACTGAGGACAATGTTGATGATCCAAACATATCGCTCAATCCTGAGAATGTAGAGGTTATATGTCAGCAATGTCACAACAAGGAGCACAGGAGATTTGGCAATAAGAAGAATGTATATATTGTGTACGGTAGTCCACTGTCAGGCAAGACAACTCTTGTTAAGGAGATCATGAGGCAAGGGGATATAGTATTGGATCTGGATGCCATATGGCAAGCTGTAACCTTACAGGAGGGGTACAATAAACCTAACAATGTGAGGTTCAATGTATTTAAGTTAAGGGATGAGTTACTGCAGCAGATCAAGACCAGGTATGGTAACTGGTATGATGCTTATATCATAGGTGGATATCCTGACAAGTATGAGCGGGAGAGGTTGGCCAAGAGTTTAGGAGCTGAGCTTATATACTGTGAGAGTACCAAGGAAGAGTGTATACAGAGGCTAGAGGATAGCGACAAGCCTGATAGGTGGTTGGAATATATCAACGATTGGTGGGATAAGTACAATGGATAATGTGGTAATATCAATGTTTATAGGGTATAATATAAGTGTAGGATAGATAAGGAAGTCATGAGCCTTATTGACAAGCAAGGCCTTCCGAGCCTTGTTTCCTACACAAGATAATCGGAGGACACTACGGAGGTGTATTTATTATGCTTACTAAAGAACAAAAGGATTTAGTTAAAGCTCTAAGAGAAGAAGATAAAGGTTATAAAGAAATAGCAGATATTTTAGGTTGTACAAAACAGGAAGTAAGAGAGTATTGTCGCAAGGGCGGACTGAGTGGATTTAGGTCTAGTGATTATCATGGGAGTAAAGAGACTAGAGAAAAGGGATTTAAAGACTTATTTGAAACTCATTATCCTGATTATGAATATCATTCAGGTTTTACCAATAGAGATAGTATGTTTAAATGTAAGTGTAAAAAGTGTGGCCATGTGCAGGAAAGAATGGCTTATTATGTTCAACCTAGTAAAGTAGATTATAATATTGTATGCGATGGCTGCAATGAGATAAAACGACTAAGGCAGTCAATACTTGATTTATTAGTAAGAGAACATAATCGGATGGTGAGAGAACAGAATAAATCCATCAGAGAAAATGAACGAATTGAAAAGAAAGAAAGATTAAAAGGATTTGTTTGTGATGAGTGTGGGACTTCATTTAATGCAGTTAATGTAAATCAAAAGTATTGTTCAGTGGAATGTTCTAACAAGCGTGACAATAGAATTAAAGATATAAACAGAAGGACAAGATTAAAAGAAAATGGCGGAGTTGATTGGAGTATATCTCTAACTAAGTTGATTAAAAGAGATAAGAACAGATGCCATATATGTGGTAGCAAGTGTAATAAGAATGATTACACAATGGATGAGCTTAATAATTTTATCGTAGGAGCTGACTATCCATCAATAGACCATGTGATTCCAGTAAGTAAAGGTGGTACACATACATGGGACAATGTAAAGTTAGCACATCACTATTGTAATAGTATTAAGAGTAACAATGAAGTGTATGAAGATAGAGAAGAAAGATTAAAGATGAGTATATGAGACAAGGTGCAATCCTTGTCTTTTATTATGCTATGGGATGTAGTAATTGCAATGGTTATGCCCCCCTTTAAAATTATTTTAAGTTAATTTTCGCAGACTGGGAGTGGGCCCTTTCTGCACACACACTGAAATTTTGACTTTTCGGTTGAGACTTTTCGAGAACATTTGAAGGCAGGTGAGATTATGAAAACTCCGGAATTATCAAAAGAGATTGAGCGGCTGAAAAGGGAATTTCCAGGAGCCGATGATAACAAACTCAATGCAATGGAGGCACTTATTGAACAAGCAGCTTATGAAAGATTGTACCTGCAAAAGTTGAATAAACAGGCGATGGAAACGGGCCTTGTACAGATACACCCTGAGAATGCATCATTGCAACGGGCATTGCCTGTATCAAATGCAATAGCCAAACATTCAGCAACCTTAACCAATATCATGGACAAGCTATTCAAACACCTGGCTGTAGAAATGGATGATGAAGATGACGGACTTGACGATTACGAATAAGCTATATAAAGAGTATCCTGAATCATATCTGCTCACTTACATCAAGAAGTGCAAGGAAGGGGAAATCCTTATTGGAAATGAACTCATGCAGATGCTTGATATACTGCTTGAGAACTTCCAGAATCCAGACTACAGGTATGACACGTCAGAATCAGATATAAGAATCAAATTTATTGAATCAGAGTGCAAACACTATGAGGCTCCCTTTGCTGGGAAGCCTTTTATTTTAACCTTAAGGCAGAAGGCTTATATTGAAACCTTGTATAGTTTTAAGATGTTTGACGAAGAATTGAATAAATGGGTTAGGCTGTTTCAAGAATCACTCCTGCTAATTGCCAGGAAGTGTGGAAAAACTCCTCTTGTTTCTGCAATGGTCCTTGCTGAGTGGTTTTGTGGAGAGTTGGGAACTAAGGCACTATGTTCATCCAATAACTATGAGCAGGCAGATCTTATGTTTCAGGCCATAGATGCAATGAGAGAGGAAAGCCCAAAACTTGCAAAAGTAACCAGGCGAAACATTAAGGGGATATACTTTGGGAATCCCAAGAATAGAAAAACGAAGGGGAAATTCAGCTACAGGAACAAGGGCAATATCCGGAAGATTTCAGCAAAGACCGGAGCCAAAGAAGGTAAAAATATTAAGGTTGGAGCAGTTGACGAGGTTCATGAACTGAAAGACAACTCTTCAATCATGCCAATAAGACAGGCTTTATCCACGCAGGATGAGCCTTTGTTTTTTGAAATGACAACAGAGGGATTTGAAGAAGGCGGCTACTTAGATGGCAGGCTAAGTGATGCAAGGAGGGTGCTTAAAGGCGAACTGGTTCGGCCTCGATGGTTGATATGGCTCCATACTCAGGATAATGAGGAAGAGATATGGCAAGATGAATCATCCTGGGTCAAGAGTAACCCAGACTTAGGGACCATCAAGAAAAAATCATTTGTAAGACAGATGATTGAAGAGGCAAAGACAAACTCAGCTACTAAGGCCTTTGTACTGGCCAAAGATTTCAATCTCAAGCAGTCAAGCGCTCAATCATGGCTTGATTTAAGCGATATTGTAAATCTGGAAACATTTGACCTGAAAGACTTTGCAGGATCCTTCTACATATCAGGCAATGACTTTGCAGAGACAACAGACCTTTGTGCATCAACTATACTACTTAAAAGGCCTAATGATAAAAAGATGTATATGCACACAAGGTATTGGATCCCTGAGAGTAAGTTACAGGACAGTCCTGATGATGTTGACTATCAAGCCTGGGCTAAGGCCGGATATATCACCATAGTCAAGGGGAATGTAGTTGAGAGCAGCATTATAGCCGATTGGCACTTTAAATTGTTGAAGGAATACGATTTAAAGCCATTTAAGTCAGGTTATGATAATAGATTCGCAAAAGATTTCCAGAACCGTTACATTGAGATATTCGGTGACAAGATTGCAATAAATATCCCGCAGAAGTTCGATGTGCTTAATGATCCAATGAGGACATTAGAGGCAGACATGCGTGATCACAATGTCAACTACCAGAATAACCCTGTATGTGAGTGGTGTTTCAAAAACACAGGGATCATACTCGATAAGGTTGGGCGAATAATGCCCGTTAAGATACACTCAACAAAACGTATAGACGGAACAGCAAGTAAAATAATAGCCTATACTACACTATCCTGGCATAGGTCAGAGTTTATGGCGATAGTAGGTTAAGGAGGGAGTGATTAAATGGGAGTATTAAACTATCTTAAAAGCGTACTACCGAGGTCACAAGCCTCACGGTATAAGCTCTGGCTTACAGACACGCAGCCGATATTCAGCAATTTTGGAGAGGACATATACTTATCGGATTTCGTCAATAATGCCATTGAAAGGGTGACTATGGAAGTCAGCAAGATTGAGTTGAAAAGCGTAGTTGAAAACAGAAGTGAGATAAGAGTACAAAATGATGATATTACAAGGCTTTTCAGATTCAAACCAAATCCACTACAGACCACAAGTGATTTTCTAGCCAATGTGGAGTGGATAAGGAGAAAAAAAGGAAATGTTTTTATCTATCCACAATACGAGATTGTGAGACTAAAGGATGGTAGGGAGTTTAAACGCTACATTTCCTTCTATCCACTGAATCCACAGTGGATAGAAATAGGGGTCAGGAATCAAACAGCCTGGGAGGTAAGGTTTTACTTTGAAGATGGGAGTAATTACACCCTGCCTTATGCAGATTTGATACACCTTAAATGGAGACGTGGAGGCAACACAGTTATTGGTGGCGGCGATGAACATGGGAATCTTAACAATTATGAGATAAAAAGAACCCTTGATGCCCTGGATAAAACAATTCAAGGGTTACCTAAAAGTATAGAGGCAAGCTTACAAGTAAAGGGAGTTTTCTCGGCCAAAACCATGGCTGATCAAGTGAAATTGAATCAGATAAGGGATGAGTTTGAAAAACATATTGTTACAAGTAGCAATGGAATGATAGCTACAGATCTGGCGGGGGAGTTTACTCCTGCAAAGATATCTACAGCTGATATTCCCGATAATGTTATGAAATTCCTAAAGGCAGTGATCCAGGAGAGATACGGAGTGAGCGCTGCAATACTATCAGGGGACTACACCGGAGAACAGCATTCAGCATTCTACCAGACAGCGATAGAGGAGTTTATAGTCCAATTTGAGCAGGCTGCAACAGCCTGTATATACACTCAAAGGGAAATGGATGTTGGACACAGGCTAAAAGCTTACTATTCAAAAGTACAATACATGGATTCAAAGAGCAAACTAGAACTTGCTAATCTGGCAAAGGAAACGGGAATAATGAATCTTAATCAAATAGGAGCAATGTTCGGGATTGAGCCATTCGAGGGAGGAAATCGAAGGTTGCAGTCCCTTAACTATGTCAATCTTGAAGATGTAGATAGTTACCAGAAGGGCAAGGCAGGAGTAAAGGAGGGAGAAAATGACAATCAAGAAGGATAGGGAACACAGGCTTATTGAAATAAGGGCTGTGGATAATGAAGAGAACAAGATGTTGATTGAGGGCTATGCCATTACGTTTGATAAGCCAGCAACCCATCAGTATGGCTCTAGGAAGTTTACGGAGACAATCAAGAGGGGAGCCTTAGACAAGACAGACATGAAGGATGTCCCTCTGAGATACAACCATAATGACACATGGCTTATCATGGCAAGAACAAGAAACAAGTCGCTTGAATTGATAGTTGATGATGTTGGGCTTAAGATCAGAGCTGAACTCCTGGACACACAGAGCAATAGGGATGCTTACATGGCGATTCAGGCAGGACTAATAGACAAGATGTCATTCGCTTTTAATGTGGCGGATGGCGGGGACACCTGGACATTTGGAGAAAACGAGACGACAAGAGAAGTAAATAGCATCGCTAAGTTGTGGGATGTGTCGGTTGTGGATACACCGTTCTACGATTCCACTTCTATATATGCTCGAAGCTTTGACTTACTGGAGAGTGAAGAAAAGCGGCTGGATAGCTTGAACGAGTTGGAAGTTGAAAGATTGAAACTAAAAATTAAATTTGGAGGGGACAAATAATGAGAGAAAAATTAATGAAACTTTTAAAAGCTAAGCAGGATGCAAGAGCAGCAAAGATGAAAGAAGTGGACAAGGCAACAGAAGTTGCAGAACTGAGATCACTTCAAGCAGCAGTGGAAGCGATTGACGAAGAAATTAGAAACATCCAATCCATGATTGACGAGCTGCCTGAAGAAGGAGAAGAAGGAGAAGAAGGACAATCTGAAAGAACTCTTGCAGTAAATGGAGAAATCCCAGGGGTTGTAGTAGCAAACAAGGAAGGCCAGGAAGCAAGGAAGTCGCCTAGCAAAGAGATGGAAACAAGACTGTCAGAGATTGCAGAAGAACTCAGAAGTGGTAAAGAAGTTACTCTGACTAAAGAGGTCCAGGACTTCTTGGAGCAAAGGGCAGTTGCAACTACTAACATCATGCTTGAAAACAAGTATAAGAGAGATGTTGCTGACAACTTTAATCAAGTTGCTCAGACTATCGACCTTGTAGACGCATTCAGCCTAGAGGGTGGAAACTCATATGAGGTAGCATTCCAGATTACTGATGGAGATGCAGATTATACAGCAGAAGCGGACGTTTACACTAATGATGAGGGTACTTTTGGCACTAACTCAACCGGTAGGGCTAAAATTACCAACAGCGCCATTGTAAATGAGGAAGTAATCGAACTTCCAAACGCTGATTACCTAAACAGGATAGTCAACAGTGTAAGAAAGTCCATCAGAAAGAAAATGAGTAATCAGATAATTGCAGGTATAGGCGGAGCCAATCAGCTTAAGGGAATATATTCATCACCTGCTACTGTAATGCCATTGACATACAAGGCAGAAATATCTGCTATAGATGCGGATACTTTGAGGACAATAGTGTTTGCCTATGGTGCTGATGAAGATGTTGAAAGCCCAGCAACTCTATTCCTGAACAAAGTTGACCTTGCAGCATTCGCAGCAGTTAAGGCTAGTGATGGAAGACCTTACTACAAGATAAGCTATGATGGTGCAAGTGGAGTTATTGAAGAAGAAGGACTGAGAGTACCTTATACAATCAATAGCGCTTGTAATGCGCTGTCAGCTGATGCGACTGTGGTAGGTACTATGACCATGGTTTACGGAGCACCTACGAACTATGAACTTCCAATGTTCTCACCACTGACAATCAAGAGGTCAGACGATAGATACATTGAAAAAGGACAAGTTGGGTTCTTTGGTAAGGTCATAGCAGGTGGAGTTGTTAACAAGTACAAAGGATTCCTTCCTGTTGAGAAGGTAGCAGCAGTTTAAGAGGTGATGACATATCAATGTTAAGGTAATCAAGAGATATAAGGACAAACATACAGGGAAGATGCATGAAGCCGATGAAGTGCTGACAATATCCCAGAAGCGGGTTGAGGAAATAAACTCAACCCCTTTAGGGGTTTTTGTGGAGCCACTCCCTGAGGAAAAGAAGCCTAAGAAAAAGAGTAAGAAAGATAAATAAAGTGGGTGATTAAATGGCATTAATTGATGATGTGAAACTAAGGCTTGGGGTGTATTACTCCGAGGCAAACAAAGATACAGAGATTCAAGGGATGATAGATGGAGCCATTGACTACTTCAAAGGGGCTGGGTGGGAGATTGACGCTCTTACTCCTACTCCATTGGCAAAGGAGGCTATTGTCCTCTATTGCAAGATGGCACAATCAACAGACCCTGCACTACTTGTTAATCACCCGGTACTAATGTCATTTATAGCCCAAGGCAGGGTGGTTGTTGATGAAACTTAATCCTAATACACCCATAAAGCTATATGCCAGACAATCAACTTATGTACCGGGAGAAGGTAACACCACACAATGGATGCAGATTACAAGCGGGGCATTTGAAACTTACTATTGTGAATGGACAGGATCCTTTGGAGACCGGGCAATGTCAGCTGAATCTCTAGGGGTCAAGGATTCAGCAACAATCAGGATGACATATAACCCCGACATATATGAGAAGCTTAGAACGGTCAGGGTCCTTATCATCAAGAACGCTGACACATCCGGCATAGTAGAGGGTGAACCTGACAAGAACAATCCCAATGTGTATGAATTATGGGGTGGGGTTGACAATGTGAAGGAAGAGAACCAATTCCTGGAATTTAGAGTAAGGAGGTATGAGGGCCTATGATAAAAGCATTAACACAGACTACCCTTGATACCTCCCTCTATCCTCTAGGGATACATTCCCACGAGCAAAGAAAGTCCGGCCCTGACACAGATGAGTATATAGTCTATAGCCTGGCAGGAGATGGAGAAGAAGACCACGCAGATGATGAAGCCCTTACAAAGTCAGCAGAGATAACCGTCAGGTACTACTACCGGGCAGACATGATTGAGACATCAGCAGGCAGGGCAAGGGTCAGACAGATTGAAGACATCATAGAAAGCTCTATGTATGCGGAAGGATTCAGTTTACCATTCGGTCATTTTGACGGAGGGGATGTTGATGACATAGGGTATCTCGTCACGGTATTTGATTTTGAGTATTGGCGGGTGGTTTAGATGGGCAAATGGTCGGATTTTTCAGGAGTAATGTTGACACCCGAGATGTTTGAGGATGCCATCTCAGACATACTTGAAGAATATGGTGATGTAGTATACAACATGACAGAAGAAGGCCTGACAAAAGCTGAAAAGGTATTAATCAAAAACCTAAAAGTGGCAAGCCCTAAGAAAACAGGCAAATTTGCAAAGAACTGGAAGGGAAAGGGCAAGAAATATAAATTGAGAAGGTTTGTGGGAAATACAACAGTAGTAGAAGGCAAATCCGGGGATATAGCCCTGGCGAACATATTTGAGTATTCCACAACTAGAGGAAAGCCATTTATAAAGGCTACCTTTGAAAAGAGTGTGCCTGAGATGGCCCAAGTGATAGTTGATGAGATTAAGAAGGGAGTGTAGTTTATGAGCGGAAATAAAGTTAAATATGGATTGAGAAACGTCCACTATTCAAAGATCACTGAGAATAATGGAGTAGTGAGCTTTGCAACACCTATTCCAGTGCCAGGAGCTGTAAACTTAGTACAAAACGCATCAGGTGATCCAGTGGTATTCCACGCTGATGATATGTCATATTTTGAGGAGAACACCAACAACGGATATGAGGGTACTCTTGAGATGGCTCTTATCCCAGACCAATTCAGGGTGGATATTTTCGGCGAAGAGTTTGATTCCAATGGTGCCTTGATAGAGAATGCGGATGCCAAAATGAGCAAGTTTGCGCTGATGTTTGAGTTTGACGGAGATGCTAAAAAGACAAGGCATGTAATGTATTATGTAACGGCCTCAAGACCTAATGTAGAGGGCAGCACAAAGACCACTACAAAAGAGCCTAAAACTGAGACAATGAATATCACTTCAAGGCCTGCACCAGACACAAGGGACGTCAAGGCAAAACTACACCAAGACCAAACAGGGTATGACACATTCTATACAGCGGTGTATGTAAAGAATGCTGTAAGCAACACAGTAGCATCCAGTGCGGAATCCTTCAGCAAGGCGGCACCGGCTGACCTTACTATAGATTCAACCTCCACCGATGCAACAAACGAGGTAATAAACGTCAAACTTGATGGAGCAAATATTGGAGGAGCTTATCTGACTGTAGCAGGCGCTGATGTGACCATAGACCAATCCTACATTGCAGGACTTGAAAATGGAACATATACAGTAACAGTAGAGTTTATGAAGGGTAATGCGGTTACAGTTGAATTGACAGTAGGAGCGTAATTTATGGAAAAGATAATGACAATTGATGGTAGGCAGGTCAAATTTAAGAGTACCGCTGCATACCTATTAAAGTATAAGGCACAGTTTGGTAGAGATGCCATCCAGGATCTTGTGAAGGTACTTGAATCGGTAGACAGCAAGACAAAGGAAATCAAGGACATCTCAGCTCTTGACCTGGGTGTCTTCTATGACATGGTATGGGCATTGGCAAAACAGGCAGACCCTACAATCCCGCCTCCAATGGAGTGGCTTGATGGGTTCGACACATTCCCATTACTGGATAAGGAAAACTTCCCGGTATGGTTAGAGATGATTCAAAGCTCATTTTCAAGCAGTGTAAAAAGTAAAAAAAAAGCATAGGTAACGACGATACCTCTTTTGAGTTGACTACTGAGATATTAATCATCAGGGCGCTTGAAAGGGGTTTATCGTTATCTGACTTTAGTGAAATGACAATAGGCATGATAATTGATTTTATCGTTACTTACAACAATGAAAACTCTAAAGATGAAGATAACACCGATGAAGAGGTAAGGGTTGCAAATCAAAGCGATTTCGATCGCTTTTAAAGGCAGGTGAAAATACATGGCCAACAAAATAAAAGGTTTGACTATAGAAATAGGCGGCGAAACTACCAAGCTTGTTAAATCCATGGGTGAGGTCAACAAACACTCCAAAGATTTGTCTTCTGAGTTGAAGCAGGTTGACCGGCTATTGAAATTGGATCCAAAAAACACTGAGCTTATCGCACAGAAACAAAAAATACTTGCAGACTCTGTGACTACTACCAAGGATAAACTTGAGCAGCTTAAAGAGGCAGAGAAGCAGGTGCAGGAGCAGGTCAAAAAAGGCGAAGCTTCAGAAGAGCAGTACAGGGCGCTTCAACGGGAGATTATAAAGACTGAGGAAGAACTAAAAAAAGTAGAACAGGCGGCTAAGGACTTTGGCGGCAATCTAACACAAAGCCTTAAAAATGCTGGGGAAGACATGAAGGCTTTTGGTGGAAAAGTGTCTGATGCGGGAAACAAAATGATGCCCTTATCGACTGCAGCCGTTGGCGCGCTTGGTGGGATAGTTGCCCTGGGAGTAAAAGCGGGGCAATCTGCAGATGAAATAAACACTCTTTCAAAGCAAACAGGTTTATCAACTGAGGAAATTCAAAAATTTCAGTACGCATCGGAGCGGATTGATGTCCCACTAGAAACATTAACAGGGTCAATGGCAAAGCTCACTAAAAACATGGGTATGGCCAAAGGCGGAACAGGGGCAGCATCTGATGCCTTCAAACAGCTTGGGGTTGATGTTAAGGATAATCTTACTGGTGAGTTGAGGGACAATCAAGAAGTGTTTGACGAAGTTATCCAAAAATTAGGTGAAGTCGCAAACGAAACCGAAAGAGATTCGATTGCAATGGAAATCTTTGGACGGTCAGCCCAGGACTTAAACCCTTTAATTCTAGGTGGGGCGGATGCACTTAAACAATTAGGGGATGAAGCGGCAGAAGCGGGATTAATTTTGTCGCAAGAAGCCCTCGATAGCGCAAATGAGTTTAATGATTCCATTGATAAGTTAAAAGCTACGGCCACAGGTTCTTTTGCAGCACTAGGAACAGAAATTGCCAACATGTTGACTCCAATGATTGAAGATCTGGCAGTCGTAGTAGAAGGCGCACTTGAATGGATAAGGAACCTTGACGAAGGACAAATTAAGATGATAACTACGATAATTGCTGTTGTAGCAACAATAGGGCCATTATTAGTGATTATTGGAAAGGTAATCACAGTTGTTGGGACAATCACGTCTGCTTTGCCGGTATTAGGCGCAGCATTCACCGCTCTGGCTGGCCCAATAGGTATAGCCATTGCAGCAGTGGCAGCCATTATTGCCATAGGAGTGGCACTGTATAAGAATTGGGATGAGGTTAAGGCAGCGGCCAAACAGTTATGGGAGTCAATAAAACAACGATTCAACGAAATTAAAGAAGCTATCACTAAACCTATTAATGAAGCGATGGACACATTAAGAAACATTAATCTCTATGACGTGGGAAAGAATATCATCAATGGGTTGATTAATGGTGTAAAGGCTATGATAGGCAAGGTAAAGGATGCCATAGGCAGTGTTGTAGATACAGTTACAGGTGGAGTAAAAAAAGCTTTAAGGATTCAATCACCTTCAAAGGTTATGGAGGAGATGGGCGGTAATGTCAGTGAGGGATTCGCAGTAGGAATTAAGAAGAATCTCATGAATGTACAAAGACAAGCCAATGAGATGTTAAACGCAACCATGGCAGGAGCTAACATTTCATCCCAATCAGGGGCTTCAGGAGGATCTATGTTACATTCCGGAACTATAAGAGTTGAAGGTGTTAATAACGCAGGAGAGCTCACTGCAGTAGTAGATATAGTGATGGATCAGTTAAGGAGGGAGATCAGGACATGATAAAGCTTGTAGAATTAGATGGCACTGACCTCTCCACGGCTATTAGGAATTTATCGCCTATTTATTACAAAGGAATCAGAGTTGAGAATGAATTACTTGATGGTACTACCCACCTTCAAATAATAGGGGACCCTCAACCATACAGAGTGTTTGAGGTACTTGTAACTGAATCACAGGCGGCAAGGTTAGGTGAAATCCATATGACAGGAGAAAAAGCCAAATTAATTGTTGATGATAAATATTACACGGGATTCACAACTCAGCCATCTTGGGAGCGTATAACACCAAGATATAGGGATCAAAACAGAATATGGTATACAAGTAGTATTACTTTATCAATCACTGAGGAGGGGTCTATATGAGAAATGTAGACCCCGTACTGTCTAATAAATTAAACTCGCAATACCAAACAAAAGCAAACAACGCACAACCTAAAATGTCAGTGGCGATTGCAAGGGCAAGAAACACCGTCAGCGATAGTAGCTATTGGGTTGTGGAAACTATAAGACAAAAGACGGGACTTGGGGATGTATCAGTCGCTCCACGAAGGCAAAAGGTCACAGGCCCACCGAATAGAATATATGAAATCCACGTCAATGACGGAGTGGTAGGGACATCCATCAGGGAGTACCCGGACAAGTTCAAGGACGGATGGGTTGATCAATTTGATGTTGGCGCAGGTTCATCGGTTGCCATTGCCTTTGATGGTGAATGGGAGAGGTACAGGAATCTATGGAGGCTTGTCGCCCACGAAAAGCCATGGATTTTTTGGGTTGATAATACAGGGGTACTTTGGGCGCAACTGTGGGATGATACAGGCACAAAGCAACAACTTGCCACAGGTGTTGTTTATTGCAGGGCAATAAGGGCTTGGAAGAACCTCAACATGGCAGACAAGGACCAGGGCATTGTAGTCGGATATATTAAATCTGATGGTAAGGTCTACTATAGAAATTATTGTCAATTACTGGACTTGTCCTATACATGGGAGCCTGAGAGACAGGTTGCTGAGTTTACAGGTACAGCTTTGAGTTTGAACCTATTTATTACCAACGACTACCGGATGGGATTTGTTGTAGAAGATTCGTTTAACGATATTTACTGGTATATCACTGACAGAAATTGGGCAGGGATGGCAATAGCTGCGGAAAGCGTGACAGTGGCGCCCGCAGAATTAAAGGTTGAATTGATACCGATAGATTACATCGGAGCCTACACGCAAGAGACAATATCAGCAGTGCCCGCAGAATTAGGAGTTACTCTACTTTACGCAGATACAGACAATGATTTTATGGCATTGAACGCACCTAAGACCATGCTTGATGAATTTAATGAACCTTATGATGATTGGGGATGGTTTATTGATTTAACTATTGACCATCCTATACCAAGTCTTACCCTGGCAAATGTAACTGTAACAAATCTTGATAACAGCACGGTAATTCAGATGACAAGCATTGAGAAGGTGGACGACTTAAACTATAGGCTTCACGTTTCCGATGTGGTGGAGAGTGGCTTGAACAATGTTTATGGAGACATACAGGTAGACATCACAGGAGCAATCAACCCGGCAGGTTATACCTATATAAACATGACACACACATTCACACCTATTAATCTAATCCCAACGTTTATACCATTGCCGGAAGTAGAGGTGATATTCAATGAGTAAGGGGCAAGGACAAAAAATAACAGTCAAATT
>NZ_JBJXRK010000034.1:0-20206 GCF_046224405.1 Gudongella ferriphila
GTTATTTTGGGACAGTTCTTTTTTGTTAACGGGTGATAGTACCTATGTTTGTTATTTTACCTGTTTCAACAGTTACGGAAGATCTGTAAATCGTTCCACCGAATGCTGTGATTTCATATTTTCCAGGATCCAGCGCCAACAAAAATCTTCCATTATCTGCTACTTTAGTCAAGGATGTATTCTGAGTACCCAGTGGAGTAAAGTAGATTTCTGTACCTGCAGGGAAGTTGTTTGCGATTCCAGTCAGGATACCCCTATTGGAATTGAAGGTATGTGTCTGACCTTGTGAAAGCTTCAATTGAGACCTTAAATTAAGGGTTCCATCATTTCTAAAATCTGAGTGGGAACCATAATAAATGCCATCATAAGGGTTAACACCCTTGATATCCATCTGGAAATTGATGAAATAGCTTCCAGGCTGAATTGCAATAGAGTATGAACCATCAGAATCAGTGGCATCACTGAAGAAGTGGTGTTTTCCCCCATTGCTTTCCTCCAATACTACAGCTGCACCCTCCACAGGGGTTCCATTAAAAGGATTGAGTAAAGTGCCTTTTACAAGAGAAGCGCTGTTAGAGGCCATAATGTATACTCCATTGTCTACCCAGTCATTCCCATCCGATACAGCTGCCTTTATGGTAACAGGTTTGTTGTCATCTGCTACCAAAGTGGTGTATGTTACGATTACGGAGCCGTTAGCATCAGATATTCCATAATCTGATGAAAGTTGGCTGTTTCTATCTGTTTCATCAACATTGGCCATTATGCTTATTAGAGTATTGGCCGCTGGCAAATTGTTCGGTCCATAGGTTGCAGTAGCTGTCACTTGTATTAGCTGTGACCCTCCTGCAGGCACCAATGTCTTGTCAACCTTTACCGAAATCTTTGTGTTCTCGTAGACGATTTCTTCAGCGGGATTCTCATCCTCAAATTCCACGATTTCAAATTCAACCAAATCAATTATGTGCATTCCATCAGGGCGAGGAACCTCATAAATTGCCTTGTAGGTCATCTGGGCCATCTGTGCCCTATTCATTACCCTTGCTCCCTGGTAATCCAAACCATCATCCAGATCTAAAGTCAAGGCAATTTCATTATAGTCATCTGGCCAGGACATTCCCACTTCCTCATGTTGAAGTATTCTAGTCAGTATCGTTACCCAGTGAACCATTTGAAGTGGATTTCCCGGTGCGTAGGATTCGTTTCCAACACCTTGAAGTATCCCATCCTCAGCCATGAGGTTGATCCATCCCAGTGCCCATTGATGGCTTGTTCCAACAATGTCGCTGAACATTGGGTCCCTGTTGACTGCATCGTCTGCGTCTTCCTGCGTATAGCCAAGCAGTATGGCAGCAACCTTAGCTGCAGCAGCTCTATTAAGTTCACCTTCAGGAGAAAACAATCCGTTTCCAACGCCCTGAAGTATTCCAAGACGTGACATCTCCTCAATGGCATCCCTGTGGGGACTGTTATCGATATCTCTGTAAGGCATTGCAAAGACTGTTGTGGTAGTGGCGAACAAAAGAATTATTGTCATAAGTATGGCGATATTCTTTCTCGTTTTCATCGGTAACCTCCTTTAGCTTTCTGGTTATCGGACAATCAGCTTTGTTAATAACAATGTACCATAACTTCGCAGGGATATCACGGCAAAGTGCATGGTTTCAGATGCATCCATTTGCTAGATCAGAAAACCCAATTGGGAGCAGAAAGGATAGGAGTTCCCTACAAAGGATTTGGTTAATATGGTATATTAGGAATAACATTAAACGTGAATGGTATAGAGAAATGGAGGAGAATATGGTGGTTAGGAAAAGTGTGATAGAGGTGTTAAAAGAGGATAATAATTTTCAGCGTTTCGAAGTGATAAAGAGAAATAGGAACAAGCGTCACAAGTATGGGGAGTTTTTTGTGGAGGGAGTGCGAAACATCAACGAAGCTATCAGAAACAACTGGGATATAAGCTCATTTCTATATTCTGGTGAAAGGGATCTATCCGATTGGGCGATGGATATACTTGAAAATGTTAAGGTTGAGGCATTATATCGGATGTCAGATGAACTGATGGATAAGTTGAGCGGTAAAGAAAATACATCAGAGCTGCTGGCGATTGTAAAGATGAAGCCCGATAGCATTGAAAGAATTGCAATGTCAGAGAATCCACTGATTGTAGTAATTGACAGACCATCAAACATGGGAAATCTCGGAACCCTCATTAGATCCTGTGATGCCTTGGGTGTGGATGGCCTAATGATGACGGGTCATTCTGTGGATCTGTATGACCCTGAAACCATAGTTTCATCTGTAGGCACATTTTTCAGTTTACCTGTCTTGAGATTGCCATCACACAATGAGCTGCTTGAGTGGGTTCAGAAACAGAGAGATAAAGGGATTGAGTTTCAAATTGTTGGAACCAGTGCACAGGCTGACTACCCTGTCAATAAATGTGACTTCACAAAGCCAACAGTATTGCTATTGGGAAATGAAACAGTGGGATTAAGCAGAGGCTATAAGGAGATAGCAGATACAATGGTTGAAATACCAATAAATGGAGTTGCATCCTCACTGAATGTTTCCTGTGCAGCATCAATTGTTTTGTATGAGATAAAAAGGCAAAGATATCTGTGATGCCTTTCATCCAAGGGGCATGTACAGGAAAGGAGGGCTTATGAGAATAACAGGGAACGGAAATTTGGATCCAGATTTCTCAAGAATAAAAAGAAAGGAAAAGCTGCTGTTTGAAATCAAATCCCATAATCTATATGAGAGCTATCCGTCCAGGTGGATTCTCGATAGAATTGACCCGTCTTGTGAAAACTGCTCAAAGGGTGATTCTTTCGTTGTAGTTATGAAATATTTACCAGGATTCCTTGGAGTCATACCTTTTGTGAAGCTATCAAAGAGATTCTATATCCTATGCAACAACTGTGGAGAGGAGATAGAGCTTGAGTATTGGGAATATTTGAAGCTTAAAGGAGAGGGACTTTGAAAATCCGTAATTATCTGACCTTAATGAAGGGACCCCTTTTAAAGATGTTCGATGCTTTGAAATAGAACTTGCAGATAGAGAACCAGTTGTATGGAAACTCGAGAATTGTGACCGGTCCAAAACCGATTTTCACATGCAATTGACTCAGATATTTAGATAGACACAAGCTCCCAAGTGTTTTATCAATAAATATTCTGACTTAGGGTTACAATTCAATTAATTTAGCCATTATGTGTCTACTTATTAGCTTTGTAGTTGACAATAATCCTCTTGATATTTTAAACACTTTAGTTCAAGCATATTTGCCCCTAGGTTTATTAGACCTCAAAACTGTTGATAGAAACTAATTTTGAGGTCTTTTTACAGTTGTCGGTCCAAGTGAGAGGGAAGGTTAATTGTCAACATATGACAATTAACAGACAAATACACAATAATTAGAAAATTCTTGCTTTATTCTCAACTCTTGAGTATAATCTTTATAAGTGTCATATCAAATTAAGAAAATCTTTGTTATGAATTTCGAGGGGAGGAATGCCGTACTTAATGAAAATAGTTATTTCGGCGTTAAACAAAAAGAAAATCTAAGGGGGATTCAAATGAAAAAAAGTATATCTTTATTACTTGCAATGATTATGTTGTTAAGCTTAGTTACTGGATGCGCAGCACCTGCACAAGAACCAGCGGAGGCACCAGCGGAAGCACCAGCTGAAGCTCCAGCGGAAGTGGCAAGCTACAAGATTGGCGTAATGACTGGAACAGTATCTCAAGGTGAAGAGGAATTCAGAGCTGGCGAGAACATGAAGGAAAGATATGGCGACATGATAGTCCTTTCTACATATCCTGACAGATTTATGCAGGAGCAGGAAACAACCATAACAAACATGATGGCAATGGCTTCTGATCCAGAGATAAAGGCAATCGTAATGGTACAGGCGGTACCAGGTGCGGCAGCGGCAATAGCAAGAGTTAAAGAAATGAGAGAAGACATACTATTTGTGCTTGGAGTGCCTGGAGAGGATCCAGACGTAATAGCTGAATACGGTGATGTTATCATCCAAACAAACGACCTTGCCCGTGGATCACAGATTGCACAGCAGGCAAAGGACATGGGGGCTGAAGTGCTTGTTCACTATTCATTCCCAAGACATATGTCATATGAAATGCTTGCAGCAAGAAGAGACCTAATGAAGGAAGAAGCTGAAAAGCTTGGTCTAGTATGGGTTGAGCAGGATGCTCCAGACCCAACAGGTGACGCTGGTGTTCCAGGAACACAGCAGTTCATAATGGAAGACCTTCCTAGAAAGGTTGAGGAGTATGGAGTAAATACTGCCTTCTTTGGAACAAACTGTTCCATGATGGAGCCAATGATAAGACAGACAGTTGAAACTGGAGCAATATTCCCAGTTCAGTGTTGTCCATCACCTTACCATGCATTGCCAGCAGCTCTTGGTATAGCAGTACCAGAGGACAAGGCGGGAGATCTGGATTTCATACTTAGTGAAATCGATGCAAAGGTTGACGCAGCTGGAATGGACGGAAGAGTGGCAACTTGGTCAGTTCCTGTAAACATGATGTATGTTGAGGCAGGAGTAGAGTACGCTATAGAGTACCTTGAAGGAAATACAAACGGAAAAGCTGATGCAGAAGTTCTTACCAGAATCATGGAAGAAGTTGCACAGGGAGAAATCATACTTGGAAACTATGGTAACTATGACCATTACTTCCTATACCTGGGAGCGGCTGTAGAGTTTTAGACGTTTAGACCAATAAAAATTAATAATGCAGATTACAATAATATTGTGCAAGGCTTTTGCCTTGCACAATATTATGTCACTCTCTGAAATTTGCTTAAAGGAGGGAACAAACATTTGAAGGCAGAACACAATAATGAGCATTATGTCCTTGACATGAGGGACATTGGAAAAGAGTACTATGGAACAAGAGTTTTATCGGGTATAAACATCAGCCTTAAACCAGGGGAGATTCATGGAGTGCTTGGGGAGAATGGCGCTGGAAAGTCAACACTTATGAATATTTTGTTTGGTATGTCGGTTATACATAACACAGGTGGATTTGATGGAAAGGTTTTTGTAGATGGAGAGGAAACCTTTATAAAATCACCGGTTGAAGCCATGTACAAGGGAATAGGAATGGTCCACCAGGAGTTTATGTTGATTCCTGGATACAGTATTACGGAGAATATTAAGCTTAACAGAGAAATAACCACACCTGGAATCCTGAGCAGGGTAGCCGGGAAAAAGCTTGAGACACTCAACATGGAGGAGATGAACAAGGACGCAAGAAAAGCCTTGGATAAGCTAGGGATGAATGTTGAGGAATGGGTCAAGGTTGCAGGGCTTCCAGTCAGCTATATGCAATTTGTTGAAATTGCAAGGGAGCTTGATAAGGAAAATCTAAAGGTGCTTGTATTTGATGAACCAACTGCAGTTCTTACTGAAAGCGATGCAGACAAGCTTCTGGAATCAATGAGAATGATAGCGGACTCAGGAATTGCAATCCTGTTTATTACCCACAGGCTTGATGAGGTTAAGCGTGTTGCAGATAGAATAACTGTGTTGCGGGATGGACAGCATGTTGCAACAAAGAATATCGAAGATACAGACGTGTTCGATATGGCTAACCTTATGGTTGGTCGCGAAATAAAAATGGATTCAGCAAAGTCCGTATCAAACGAGGACAAGGCTGTAAAAATGGAAATAAAGAACCTTTATGTTGACATGCCTGGAGAGGTCATAAGGGGAGTAGATCTTGATATATATGAAGGAGAAATACTTGGAGTAGGCGGTCTAGCAGGTCAAGGTAAAATAGGTCTTGCAAATGGAATTATGGGTTTATACAATTCTGAAGGGACTGTTAGGCTGGATGGTAAGGAAGTGGTACTAAACAACCCTGAAAAAGCCTTGAAGCAAGGACTGGCATTTGTTTCTGAAGACAGAAGAGGGATAGGACTTTTACTTGATAATTCAATTGAGCTTAATATTGCAGTAACTGCCATGCAGATAAAGGAACAGTTCATAAGGAGAATTGGACCATTTACCCAAACAGACAACAAGAACATAAGGGACCATGCCCTTAAGATGATCAAGGAACTGGATATTAGATGCACAGGACCACAACAGATAACAAGACGACTTAGCGGAGGAAACCAGCAAAAGGTTTGTATTGCAAGGGCACTTACATTGAATCCGAAGGTACTTTTTGTTTCTGAACCTACTAGAGGAATAGATGTTGGGGCGAAAAAACTGGTTCTGGATACCCTGCTTCAGCTCAACAAGGAATATGGAATGACAATTATAATGACATCCAGTGAATTGGCAGAGCTGAGGATGATTTCCCATAGGATTGCAATCATAAACGAAGGTAAGCTTGAAGGGGTCCTTCCACCTGATGCCAGTGATGTTGATTTCGGTCTGATGATGTCTGGTGAATACCATAAGGTCAAAGGTGAAGAGGTGAAGACGGATGGATAAGGTAAAGGTAATGGTCAATCGATTTGGACTTCCTAGGATAATAATAGTTGCATTCCTGTTGTCGCTGCTGGTAATGGCAGTAATGCTTGAGATACCACTAAACAATCTAATTTCAGATGCACTTGTCAGAACTGGTATGAATGGAATTCTTGTTTTGGCAATGGTTCCGGGGATATTAGCGGGAATAGGACTTAATTTCGGAATACCCATTGGAATAGTGTGCGGTCTTCTGGGAGGACTAATTGCTATAGAATTGGATCTGTATGGTTTTCAGGCACTCTTCACAGCTGTGGCCATAAGTATCCCATTGTCTTTAGTAGCAGGATATTTTTATGGCCTGTTGCTTAACAGGGTAAAGGGATCTGAAATGACAATCGCTACATACGTTGGTTTCTCAATAGTATCACTGATGAGTATAGGTTGGCTTGTGCTTCCATTTACCAGTGAAGATATGAGATGGCCCATAGGAACAGGATTAAGGACCACAATAACTCTTCAGGGAAGATACGAGAGGATACTGAACCAATGGGGTTCGTTTGATCTGTTTGGTGTCACAATACCAACCGGATTGCTTCTTTTCATGCTGTTTTCCTGTCTACTTGTTTGGTTGTTCTTAAGGTCAAAAACTGGAGTAGCAATGATAGCTGCTGGAGATAGCCCCAAATTTGCTACAGCATCAGGTATAAATGTAAATAGGATGCGTATAGTGGGTACAATGCTATCAACTGCACTAAGTGCTGTAGGAATCGTAATTTATAGCCAAAGCTTTGGGTTTATTCAGCTTTACCAAGCGCCTATGTTCATGAGCTTTGCTGCTGTTGCGGCTGTCCTAATTGGAGGAGCATCAATAAAGAAAGCTAATATAGCAAACGTTTTAATCGGAGCATTTTTGTTCCAGTCTCTGCTTGTTGTTTCACTTCCCGTTGCAAATAAAATACTGGAAGATGTCAGCAGTTTGGCTGAAATTGCTCGTATTGTTATAAGTAACGGTATAATTCTTTATGCACTGACACAGATTGGAGGTGGAGAATAATGGATGACAATATAAAAATCACCCCACCTGAACTGAGTATGGGACAAAAAATCAAAAAGACGCTAACACACAATATGGTTACAGTTTTCTTCATTGTCCTCTGTATAATAGGTTTCTACTACTCGGGGTTGACATTTGGATTTCTTTTGAATGATATTGTTACGCGTATGGTGAGAAACAGCTTTCTTGTATTGGCGCTGCTCTTGCCTGTAATGGCAGGAATGGGACTTAACTTTGCCATAGTGCTTGGTGCCATGTGCGCCCAGGCAGCGGTTATATTTGTCACGCATTGGGGAATTGTAGGTCTTCCAGGGATTGGAGTAACAATTCTTTTGACAACTCCACTGGCCATGCTGCTGGGATACCTGACAGGACTTTTGTTCAATAAGGCAAAGGGTCAGGAAATGATTGGTGGGATGATTCTGGGATTCTTCTCAAATGGAATTTACCAGTTGATTTTCCTTATTCTAATCGGAGCTGTAATCCCATTTAACAACGAAACCCTTGTACTTAGTTCTGGTGTTGGTCTTAGAACAACAATTGACCTGGCTGATGGTTTGAAGTACGCAATAGATGATTTCTGGAGACTTCCGTTCACAACTGCAGGAATGGGCTTTGGAGCTTTGATGCTGGTCCATGGAATCATACGGTATATAAAGGGGATTCCTTCCCTTGGACATAAACCTGGAAACAAGAAGTATATACTTTCAAGTGTTACAGGGGTTGCACTGGCAGGATGGCTTTACTACATAAAGGGAACAGCATCCTTTATTAACTTCATCAAGGTTCCGATGCTAACAGCCATACTGATTGGTCTGATGTGTGTTTTCACCACTTATTTCATCAGGACCAAGCTTGGACAGGACTTTAGGACAGTTGGTCAGGACAGGCACATTGCAGATGTATCAGGAATTCATTCTGACAAAACTAGGCTGACTGCAATGATAATGTCCACTGTGTTTGCATCCTGGGGACATGTTATATTCCTGCAGAACCTGGGAACATTTTCAACCTATGGTAGTCACGAGCAGATTGGATTCTATTCAGTCGCTGCCCTACTGATAGGTGGTGCGTCAGTTACAAATGCTAAGATCAGTCACGCACTACTGGGAACCCTTTTGTTCCATACGCTGTTTATAGTATCTCCACTTGCAGGTAGAAATCTGTTTGGTGATGCCCAGCTTGGAGAATATTTCCGTGTGTTTGTTGCTTATGGTGTCATAGGTGTTTCACTTGTAATGCATGCCTGGAGAAAGCAGCTTGAAAACAAGAGAAGATTAAGCCAGCAGTAGTATAGGTGCAACTATAAGATTTCAAGAGGTTTCAGGATAATCCTGGAGCCTCTTTTGCATCACTTGACTAAAAAAACTCACAGGATATAATTAACTATAATGGAAAAAGGGTAAAAAGGTTCTACAAACTGGATTTAAGGAGGATAATGATGAAAAAAATCAAGATCGCAGACGGGATACATATGTTATCCATGAATGTAGAGGATATGCTTTTTGAAGGAATCTGGGAAATTGCAAACGGAGTTACCCTAAACTCATATATTGTACAGGGTGAAAAGACTGCAATCATTGACGGGGTAATAGGCTGGGATGGGATACCGGAAACCCTGTACAAGAATCTTGAAGAGATTAATGTTCATCCAAAGGACATAGATTATCTGATAGTAAACCACATGGAGCCTGACCACTCAGGCTGGATTTCAAATTTCGAGAAGATCAAGGATGATTTTACAATAGTATGTACAGAAAAAGCTGCAAAGCTTGTGACCTCATTCTATGGAAAGGACAAGATCCAGGTTGTCAAGGAAGGCGATACCCTGGACCTTGGAAATGGCAAGGTCTTAAGCTTCCATCCGGTACCGAACGTTCACTGGCCAGACACCATGTATTCCTATGAACACAGCACCAAGACACTCTTCTCATGTGACATGTACGGAGCCTTTGGAAAGATGGGTGACCATCATTTTGACGATGAGATGACACCTGAAGAGGAAGAGTTTTTTGAAAAGGAAGGAATAAGATACTATTCAAATGTAATGACCACCTTTACACCAATGCTCAGAAAAGCAATAGAGAAATCAAAGGAATTTGAAATAAACACCATCGCACCAGGGCACGGGCCCCTTTATAGAGGAAACCCTGAGAAGATAATGAATGATTATACCAGGTTCTCCAATTACGCTGAAGGAGCAGGAAAGAATGAGATCACAATACTATGGGGATCAATGTATGGTATGACCGGCAAGGCAATAGCCTTTGCTGAAGAGATTCTAAAAAGAGAGGGAGTAAAGTATAACAAGCTGGAAATGCCCCTTGAAAGTGAAAGTGAAATGGTCGCTACTGTGTTTAAGTCAGCAGGTATCATAATAGCTGCACCAACCTATGAGTACAAGCTATTCCCACCTGTGGCAGCTGCACTTGATGAGATTGGCAGGAAGAAGATAACAGGGAAGGCAGCCTTCAGGTTTGGATCCTATGGATGGTCCGGAGGAGCTGAGAAGGAGCTGGCTGAAATTCTTGAAAGAAACAGAATGAAATGGGACATGGTCCCTTCAGTGGAGTTTGAAGGCTCGCCCAAGGCAGGTGACTTTGAGAAGATTGAAGCCGGAATCCTGGAGCTTATAGGCAAAATGAAGGACAAGATAGTGGAGTAAAATACAGGCTGGTCCCCAGAGGGGGACTGGCTATTTTTGTGGGGCGTTACAGGGATACCCTACATAAAAATACAAGAGATGTCGGGTATAGGTTCTCCTATTTTGATATATTCACAATTGAAAGGAGCATTGGATATGAACTGGTTTGACAGAATGAACAGCGCACTTGAATACATTGAGGACAATCTTTCAGGAGAGATTGACTATTCTGCTGCTGCAGAGAAGGCACAATGCTCAGTGTCCAATTTTCATCGGATGTTTTCATTCGTAGTGGATTTATCATTATCTGAATATATTCGTAGAAGAAGACTTTCCCTTGCGGCAATGGAGCTTAAGAGAAGTGACATCAAAATAATTGATCTTGCATTGAAATATGGATATGAGTCGCCGGATTCATTTACAAGGGCTTTTCAAAAGCTACATGGAATCGCACCATCCATGGCTAGAAAGCAGGAGGCGCAGTTAAAAGTCTATCCAAGGATTTCCTTTCAGATTTCGATAAAGGGAGATGTTGAGATGAATTACAGAATTGTTGAGAAGGAACAGGTCAAGGTATTTGGGAAGAGCATTTCTGTGGGGATCGATGAGGATCCAAATGAAATCCTGCCTAAGCTTTGGGTGGATATTCAGGAGGATGGAACCTACCAAAAAATCTGTAAGGCTGCAGGAGCTAAGCCCTGTGAGGATATTTCATTGGGCGGTGCATTTTATGATTCTGAAGATCCCAAGTCTGTAAAGTACAATTACATGATATTCACTGAGTATGAAGATGGGATGGAGATTCCTCAGGATCTGGACTCGATTATCATCCCAGGGGGAAAGTGGGCGGTCTTTTCAGAAGGGTACGACGATGTTGATGAATGCTCAAGTAAGGTGCAGAGCTTGTGGAGAAGACTGATGTCAGGATGGATACTTTCCTCTGAGTACCATATTGCCAAGGGGCCCCAGTTGGAGGCGTATCCTCTCGATAGGAATGTGGTTGAAATATGGATTCCGCTTTTGGAAAAATAGAGTTTTGAAAGGAGTGATGACTTGCCAGCCTTTGATTTTAAGAAAGAGTACAAGAACCTGTACAATCCCAAGAAGGAACCGGAGATCATCGATGTTCCAGAGATGAATTTTATAATGGTGGAGGGTTCTGGAGATCCAAACACCTCAGAATCATACAGGGAGGCGATTGAAACCCTCTACGGATTGTCCTATACAATCAAGATGAGCAAGAAGGATGTTACCCAGCCAGAGGGTTACTTTGACTTTGTGGTGCCCCCATTGGAAGGTCTGTGGTGGTTTGATGAGGATTATTTCAATGGTGAGGTAAAAAGCCGAAAGGATGAGTTCAATTGGATTATGATGATACGACAACCGGATTTTGTGACTGAAGAGGTATTTGAAACGGCAAAAGATTTGCTTTCCAGAAAGAAACCAGACCTGGATATATCCATGGCAATGCTAATAGAGCACAAAGAAGGTCTTTGCGCTCAGATTATGCATATAGGTCCTTATGACGATGAACATTTCAGTGTAAACAAACTGGAGGAACATATCAAGGCAAAAGGGTACAAGACAGTTATGGAAGGATGGAGGCAGCATCATGAGATCTACCTAAGCGACCCAAGAAAATCAGCACCTGAAAAGCTCAAGACCATAATCCGTCATCCAATCGTCAAGAGGTGAAGCTACAATTCAATCCAATACCGTTTGATTATTTCTCCGTCCACCTGAACATCCTTGTCAAAGACTCCGCCGTTGACAAGGATTGTTTTCTTGCTGGCAATATTGTCTGCATCACAGGTCACCATAACCCTGCTTAAGCCATGCTTCCTGCATTTTTGAAGGACCAGCTTAAGCATTTCTTTTGCATAGCCCTTTCTTCTTTCCCCAGGTCTTACTGAGTAGCCGATATGGCCCCCCCAAAGTCCTAGGATTGGGTGGTCAATATGGTGTCTGAAGTCTATGATTCCGACAATTCTCTTGTCTTCAGTTCTCACTGCCAAATATGTATTTGAGGAAACCTTTCCTTGTGGACAGGTCTCTTCATTTTCAAGAAGGTCTATTTCGTGAAGCCAACTTTCAGCAGTTTCCTGGTCCCTTAGACTTCCGCATCCTGCCATGCTGTCTTTTGATTGGAGGAATTCATCCCTATATGCCATTATATCCTGGGCATATTCAATAGAGGGTTTTACTAGTTTGATATTGGACATGTCATCACCGTCTTCCAAGTAATTTAGTTAAATGATACTATATTAATCCTTTACGTTCAACATAAACCGTTGATATTTAAACATAGTAAAGGGGCTCCCCGAAATAATCGGGAAACCCCTGCTACTGTTTTGTATCGGTCTATGCCTCTAGAGGCTTCATAACTGTTTTCTTTCTTTTTTCCTTCACTGGCTTCTGTTTCTTTTCCTTAACAGTCTTGTAGGTCATTGAAATTCCAGTAAATCCATAGAACATGGAAATCAAGGGAGTTAGAAATGCCAGAAAACTGAATGGGAGGTATGCACCCACTGGCACTCCAATAGTGGCAGCTGTGTATATTCCTGCTCCTGTCCATGGAATCAAGGCACCAGCCTGTGTAGCAGTGTCCTCAAGTACTCTTGACAGATTTTCGGGCTTCAGGTTCATCCTATCAAATATGGGCTTCATAAGGGTTCCAGTCATGACTGTTGAGAAGTAGATTGACCCTCCTATAGCCAGTGTAATATAGCTTACTATGACCGTTACTGACACCAAGGAGCCAGTGTGCTTGATCCTGTGCGAAAATGAACCTATCAAGGTCTCCAGAACGCCTGATTCCCCAAGCATTCCACCAAGACTTAATGCAAATAGGAACAATGCTATCAGTGGCAGCATGCTCAGCAATCCACCTCTTTGAAGCAGGCTGTCCACAGTTGCTATGCCGGCTTCCACCTGGTAGCCGCCATACATTACAGAAATTGTCTCATTCAGGGTGAAACCCTGATAAAGTATGGCAATAAGTCCACCTGCAAGTGCAGCAATAAAGATTGAGGGGAGTGCCGGCTTCTTGATCATCATCAGACCAATAAGAGTAACGATTGGTATCAATGGTATCAGTCCAAGATTAAAGGTTCCGGACAGATAATCCATTAGCATATTGACGCTAGCTGCATCTACCCTTGAGGCACTATATCCCAGCCCGATTACTGTAAATATTATTGCTGTTATAACATATGAGGGAACAGTTGTCCAAAGCATGTGCTTGATATGTCCGAAAAGCGTTCCTCCGGTAATTGCAGGCGCAAGATTGGTTGTATCGGACAAGGGTGACATCTTATCACCAAAGTATGCTCCACTGATTATTGCTCCTGCAGTGATGCCTGCCGGTACGCCAAGGGTTTCACCCACTCCCATCATTGCTATCCCTGCTGTACCAATTGCACCCCAGGATGTTCCTGTTGTAAGAGCTACAACTGATGTGAAGAACAGGGCTGACACAAGGAAAAACCTTGGTGATATTATCTCAATTCCGTAATATATAAGTGTGGGTACTGTACCTGATGCAATCCATGTACCAATCAACATACCTACTGTTATAAGAATCAATCCTGATTGCAGAGCCTTGCTCATTGATTCGAACATTGAGGCTTCTATTTGCTTATAGGTAAAGCCAAGACCGAGCATAAATGGAATCAAGGCAAACATCCCTATAAACATAAGTATCTGTATGGGGGCATCAAAGACCAGTATTCCAACTGAAATAATTGCAACTACTGCAAACAGCATTGCAAGGGAATACTTAAAGCTAGGTTTTCTAATACTATCGGTTTCCAAAAAAACACTCCTTCATAATTTTAAAAATTCATTCACTTAATATTCGTACAAACTGTGCCATTAACTAGTTTTCACTTCAGATCAATTTTGGGAATCTAAATAGGCGGGGTGTTGTGGGAAATTATCGATGGTTCATCAATAATTTTGATCTCAAATATTCACACTTACCTTAGCATCGTATAACAAAATGGAGTTTTCATCAATATCGGAAAACTACATATAATTTCCATTAGTAGTCTAAGACCATCCTCGGGTCATATATGCTTAACTATTCACAGTATAACTGGAGTATTCTCCATATTTGTCTAAAATACTCACTAATTTGATCTGTAGTAGCGTAAAAGGGATCTAAAGGAAGGAAAAACTGTAAAAATGTGAAAAAATAAGCATGTTAACTAAATTTACTGCAACCTTCTTAGTGATTTGTTGTATAATCAAGGTGACACGATATCACAAGAAGATGAGTAAGCTACTCGTAAGATTTGAAAACCGGAGGTAGAGATGAGAATACTGAAGACTACATTGGATAAAATCCAGGATATGATGGTAAAAAACATTACGGAAAACAGAATCACAGTGGATTCATTCTGGAAAGATCATACTATGGAAGGCAATCACTACTCCATCCAGGATGGAGATTCATCCATTGGCTACTTCATAGTTCATGGAGGGGACACCATAACCTCCTTCTATCTGGAGGAAGAATATGCACATTACGGTCAGGAGTTATTTGAGCAGATAAAAAAATATGAGAAGGTGACAAATGCCCTGGTACCTACAGGGGATGAGTTCTTTTTGGCCCATTGTGTGGATAGCTTCCAAAGAATGGAGAAACAGGCATATTTTTCACTTTACAAAGAAGAAGAGCCCTCCGATTTTATCAGAAAAGATATAACCTTTGAAAGGGTACTGTCAAGGGAGGATATTTCAATTGTAAAACTTGCTGGAGATTTTTTCAGAGAGGACGAGGGTGAATGGATTCTTAAGAATAGAGATTATTACAGGGTCTACAAGGTGCTTGAGTATGGGGAGTTGGTTGGATTTGGAGTGGTTGAGACCGGGAGAGTCCAAGAAAACATAGCCAGCATAGGCATGTTTGTTATGGAAGAGAAGCGGCAACTGGGCTATGCAAAGAATATATTGAGACAGTTGAAGGAGCTTGTTGAAAAGGAAGGATATGAAGCCAGGTCTGGATGCTGGTACTATAACCACAACTCATTGAAGAGCATGAAAAGTGCTGGGGCTTATCCAAAGAGTAGACTCCTAAGGTTTTACTTCTAGTTTGCCATAATTAATAATATTAATTTCAATTCTAATGAAATTTTAATCTTTCTTAAATTGTGTTTAAAGGTTGTGCTGCTACAATTAAACCATACTAAACAATAGGAGGTTTTAAATATGGTAACTTTGGAACAGGTTGAAAAATTAAGGGAGTATGCAAACATTTCTTACGAGGAAGCGAAATTGGCTCTTGAGGAGACAGATGGTGACATTCTTGAAGCGATAGTAAATCTTGAGAAGAGAAACAGGATCAACAGACCTGAGGGAGGCGGAAGTTTCAGTTCAGACAAGGCTAAAGAGGAATCTCAGGAGAAGAGCAGCGGAACAGGTGGCAGTAACTACACCAAGCCGGAAGGGTCATCGTTTGGACAGATGATAGGAAAATTCTTCAGAAGCCTTGGAGAAATCGTAGGCAAGGGAAACAGGAACACCTTTGATGTCATGAAGGGTGAGGAAAGGGTAATGTCCATTCCGGTGACAATAATGGCTATACTACTTCTCTTTACATTCTGGATAACAATACCATTGGTGATCGTAGGGCTGTTCTTTGGGTACAGGTACAGAATAATAGGACCAGATTTGGGGAAGGAAAATGTCAACAAGGCCATGGATTCAGTGGCAGATGCAGCTGTAAAATTCAAGGATGAAGTTAAGGGTGATATGAATGATGGAAAGGATTCTAATAATTGAAGATGAGGAAAAAATAGCTCGCTTCATTGAACTTGAGCTTAAATATGAGGGCTACGAAGTTGAGAAGGCATTGAATGGGAGGGATGGGTTGGAGTTTGCAACAACCCAGCCATTTGACTTGATTCTCTTGGACATAATGCTTCCTGAGCTGAATGGGATTGAGGTCTTAAGAAGAATAAGAAGGGTTTCAGATGTGCCCATATTGCTGCTTACAGCAAGGGATGCAGTGGTGGACAAGGTTGCAGGTCTTGACGGTGGTGCTGATGATTATATCACAAAACCATTTGCAATTGAGGAACTACTTGCAAGGATCAGGGTAGGCTTGAGAAAAAGAACCAGCGACAATACATCAAAACCATCCACAGAAATATCAGCGGGAAGGTTATCGTTGGATCCAGTCAAACGGGAGGTCAAGGTTGATGAAACAATCATTGACCTCACCAAGAAGGAATTCGACCTGCTTTACTATCTTATGGAAAACAAGAACATTGTAATTAGTCGCGAGACAATACTAGAGCACATTTGGGGGTATGATTTTACCGGAGAGACCAATGCTGTGGATGTGTACATTAGATACCTTCGATCAAAAATTGAGGAACCCTTTGGCCTGAAAGCAATTCATACAGTACGTGGAGTGGGGTATGTGATAAAGGATGAACAGGACTAGAAGCACTGCATCAGGTACAATTAGGAATAGGATCCAATCCTCCCTGGTCTTAAGGCTGAATGTGAGGATGATGGGAAGATTGCTTGCAGGATTTTTATCAGTGAATATGGTCATAATCCTGATAAGCTTTTTTGTGGTTTTTTGGAATGCGGAGAATGGAATAGATGGAATGGTCCAATTATCCACTAGATTTGATAATGTTGGAGAACTGCAGTTTGGAAAATTTCAATTGGTCCAAGAAGAAGAAATTCTATCTGGTTTTGAAATTAACCAGACATTCCTGGAATACCTGGACAGGGATGACACTGGAGGAACAAGAAAGCTGGGGATTTCTGAAGAAGATCTTCAAAAAGACATTCTACAAAGAATTGAGACAATCAAGTATTCTGCGCGGATTCAGATGGGCAACAACGATATTTTCATATACTACCCGATTGGAAATGACTTTATGATCCTTTTGGGACTTTTTCTTATTATAATCGGATTTGAGATAATTATCCTGACAACCGGATTTGTTAAAGGCTCAAGGATGATCAGAAGAACCTTAAGGCCCCTTAACGAGCTGGCTGAAGCTGCCAGAAGCTTGAATCAGGAGGTTGCTTCAATGGGGTCCAAGTCCCAGGACAGGTATCTGAAGGATCTTGCCGGAGCCATAAGCACCATTGATGCCAACAGACTTGATGAACAGATCTCCGTGGACAGCTACCAGGAGGAGCTAAAGGGCCTTGCAGCTGCAATAAATCAGATGTTAATTAGAATAAACAATTCCTACCAATCCCAGGTCCAGTTTGTATCAGATGCATCCCACGAATTGAGAACCCCAATATCGGTAATTCAGGGGTATGTGAATCTGCTTGACCGGTGGGGGAAAAATGATGAAAAAACCCTGCAGGAATCCATAGATGCCATTAAGGGCGAGACGGAGAGCATGAAGGAGCTGGTAGAGCAGCTGCTGTTTCTTGCTAGAGGAGATAATGAAACAATCCAGCTTCACAAGGAGACCTTCGACGTTTGCGAAGTAATTCATGAAATAGCCAGAGAGGCTGAGATGATCGATGCCAGTCACGATTTCCAAATGGACTTGAAGTGTCAGGCATTTGTTGATGCCGACAAGCAGCTGATAAAACAGGCCATAAGGATACTTGTGGATAATAGCATCAAATATACTCCAGAAGGAGAGAAGATTATCCTTAGAGTTGCTGGAGATGAGGGCACCATAAAGATTACAGTTCAGGATAGTGGGATAGGCATTCCGCCGGAGAGCATCCCTAGGATATTTGACAGATTTTACAGGTCAGATGAATCAAGGGCAAGGAAAACCGGGGGCTCCGGTCTTGGCCTATCAATTGCCCAATGGATCATCGAAAGGCATGATGCCCATTTTGAAGTATTAAGCAGGGTTGACATTGGTACCCGGATTACAATTGTTATGCCAAGGGCATGAGTCACCGGGGACTGAGTCACCGGGGACGGTTCTTTTTGACTCATTTTTAGTGGATACCAAACCTTAGGGGTGCACCGAATAATCGGTGCACCCCTTTCTGGATGGATTTATCCTAGAGGACAGTCTTCAATATTGATAACTCTGTTTCTCTGATTATTTCCCCTAAGTTCAACTGATGATTTCCCCAGGTTCCCATTTTCTCTTCCATTGCCTCTTGGATAACTGCTCAATGCGGAGGAGTCTCTTTCAACTTGTCTTTCAAATGCTTCCAAATGATGTTCTGATGCCGTTTTAAGTCTTTCAAATGTTAGTCTCATATCTTCAGGCAGATCCTGAGCAAGGAATTTTTCGTACATTTCAATGTTTTTTATTTCAGCTTCCACTCCAATTGCATAGGCCTCTTCTAGACTTTCAGGTATAGTTACCCTTGATTTCCAATCCTCTGATGGGATCTGAATACCATACTCTTCAAACAGAGGTTCCAAAAGCTTTATGTGAGTCTCTTCAGCCTTAAGAATGTTTGCAAAAGGTCTGCTTACATCAAAGTTTTCCATTATAGCTACGTATTCCTCAAGGGCTAGATACTCATCCTCCATAGCGTAATCGAGCATTTCATCAATTTCAAAGCTGCTTTCAGAAAGAGCTCCTGTGGCTCCTATTTCATTGCTTTCGGCAAAGGCTGTAATTCCAGTTGAACTTGATAGTATAACCCCCATTGCCATAAAAGTTCCAAGGGTTCTTTTTATTGATTTTTTCATTTCTAGCATCTCCTTTTCATTTGTTGTTTTAGTTCTTGGTTCAAGTATATCCTGAGCTTGTGATGAAATAATGATGGAGATATTAAAAAACAGTGAACTTATTTATTTGAATGAAATCTGACTGTAACTAATGGTATTTGACATATGTTTAATACGGAGTATAATTGAATTGTAGAGAATGATTTTTACTGTTGGCAGGAGGTGTTAGCTATGCCTAGAGGCAATAGAACAGGACCTGCTGGAGCCGGTAGAGGTACTGGGCTTGGCAATCGGTCAGGGCAAGGTAGTGGAAGGATGGGAGGCCCTGTCAGTGGAGGACCACAAGGCATGTGTGTTTGTCCAGAATGTGGGACAGAGGTACCACATGGAAGAGGGGAACCATGCAACCAGATGAAATGTCCAAACTGTGGGTCTGTTATGACAAGAAAATAATTGGTCCAATCAATCGATTGAAATAACACAAGCTAAATTTAATACCAAGATACTAAACGATAAGTAACTGGGTTCTCTCTGTTGCTTATTGTTTTTTGGAAGTACAAAGGAGGAATGGTTATGGATTCGAATATAACTTTTGTTTGGGTTGCCGTATTTGCACTAAGCGCAATGGTTGTAAATTCAATTGGGATATATGCAATTTACAAGAACAAGAAATGGGTTGAGAAGAACAAGGAATATTTTATGTGTTTTGCTGCAGGGGTCCTTATATCTTCACCACTTATAATAGCTTTCCCACAGGCTATTGAAAAGAATGCCAATGCGGGATTTGCAGCACTTGGTGGGTTTGTCTTTATGTTTTTCAGCAATAAGATAATCAAGTACAAGACCAAGCGGGATGTACTTGCCTTTGGAATAACAGCACTTGAAGGAATAGGAATACACTCCTTCATAGACGGCATCACATATGCGGTCACCTTTAGTGCAAGCATATATACCGGCCTTCTTGCAGGGATAGGACTTGTAGTTCATGAATTTGCAGAGGGGGTAATAACCTTTTCGGTACTTGTAAGTGGAGGTGTCAGCGAGAAAAAAGCACTAATGTATGCTTTTCTGGTGGCAGGACTTACCACTCCAATAGGAGCTTATGTAGCGTTTCCATTTGTAAGTCGCTTAAACAGTGAGATTCTTGGGTTGGCACTTGGTTTTGTGGTTGGAGTTCTTATTTTCATTTCAGCATCACATCTTCTTCCTGAAGCTACTGCTCATGAGAAGGGACACTCCTACGTTGCCTTGATGTCTGGAATCTGTCTTTCTCTTTTGATTATGATTACAAAATAGGGGTTATTGAGAGTAGGTAATCTATAAAAGTTTTTCAATCATAATTGCATAATTAAAATTTTGTGTTATAATGATACCGTAATAAATCAATAGAAAGGCAAGGTAATATATACGATGAAGT